>JAISKR010000131.1 GCA_031260845.1 Bacteroidales bacterium | reverse complement strand
GGAAAACCCAAACCAATGGAGTGATTTCATAGCAAACCGTGGAGATTTATTTGTGGCAAATCAGTTTTTTGTGGACATATTAGAAAGCAATAACGATCCAAGGTTAGAGTATTATTTCTACGAAATAGAGGCGGGAGGATTTGTAGGTTCAGACATCACAGATCCGGAAATATCTCCGAATTCCTCTACCATTAACACTGACAGTTATTTCGCCAGTAGTCGCAATTATCCTTTGGTCACCGAAAGCGAACTGTATTTTTTGATAGCCGAAGCAAAAGAACGGTTAGGACAAGATGCATCAGATGATTTGAATGCAGCAATTGAAGCCTCCGTTGATTACGTTACCGACGGTGCAGAAGATGGATCTTCCATTGCCGTTTATACTGACGTAACGGCAACCCAAGAAAACATCCTGACAGAAAAGTGGAAAGCATTATTTGGTCAAATAGAGCCGTACAATGACTATCGCCGCACGGGCATTCCTGCACTTGTGCCGCGTCCGGAGGCTGCCGGCGCCGCAAGGAGTTATATTCCCAAGAGATTTCCTCTTGTTCAGGAAGAACGTCTGTATAATCCCAATATAACACCCGTAGGGTTGGATGTTCCTGTATGGTGGGCACAGCCATAAAAGACAATAATCCAGATTTCATAAAAAGCCGCCCCCTTTGGACGGCTTTTTTGATGGTCTTTTATTTCGCGAATAATCTTTTATGCCGGCGGGTAATCAATTGTTAATCGTATTTTGGTGGATTATAGAGGATTTTTTCCGGCATAAAGGTCGCTGATAGGAAAAATCAAGTCCCAGTTTTTACCCCAAACAATATTATTCCCCTCAATTTTGAATTTCTGAAATTTTTTCAAATTGCGGTATTTGTCCCATTGCGGATGAGGGTGTTTGTACAGGAATCCACCGAAATCTATATCACGTTCGATCCCGTCGTTAAATATGAGTTTAACGGTATAATCTGTTAAATAAACAGCCTGAATCAGTTCTAAATAATTCGTTCTTTTCATGTAAACCTTTTATCCGTTTATCCGTTCAACCGTTTATCCGTTTACCTCTTTTAATTTTCAAACACCAACAACCCTTCTGCGTTGTCCACGCGAATCGGTTTGTCCGTTTGCACGTTGCCCGAAAGTATCCGTTTGGACAGTTCGTTGAGCAGGTGCTTTTGGATAACACGTTTCACGGGGCGAGCGCCAAACTGCGGGTCGTAGCCGGCAACAGCCAGCCAGTCGATAGCCGTGTCGGATGCTTCGAGCGTGATGCCCTGCGTGAGCAGCATCTTTTTCAGCGCTTCGAGTTGCAGTGTCACCACTTCGCGGATTTCTTCCTTGCGCAGCGGCTTGAACACCACGATTTCGTCAACACGATTGATAAACTCCGGACGGATGGTCTGTTTCAGCAGTTCCAGCACCTCGTTGCGCGTCTGTTCCAGCACTTCGTCGCGGTTGCTGTCCGTCAGCCCGTCCATTTTTTCCATAATCAGGTGCGAGCCGATATTGGACGTCATGATGATGATGGTGTTCTTGAAATTCACGGTGCGCCCCTTGTTGTCGGTCAGTCGTCCGTCATCGAGCACTTGCAGCAGGATGTTGAACACGTCGGGATGCGCCTTTTCGATTTCGTCTAACAGCACCACTGAATAGGGTTTGTGGCGCACCGCCTCGGTCAGTTGCCCGCCCTCGTCGTAGCCCACATAGCCCGGAGGCGCTCCCACCAAGCGCGACACGGAATGTCGTTCCTGATATTCGGACATATCAATGCGCGTCATCATGTTTTCGTCGTTGAAGAGAAATTCCGCCAAAGCACGCGCCAGTTCCGTTTTTCCGACGCCCGTAGTACCCAGAAAAATGAACGAGCCAATCGGACGCTTGGGGTCTGACAGTCCGGCGCGGTTGCGGCGCACAGCGTCAGACACCACCGCAATGGCTTCTTCCTGACCGACCACGCGATGATGCAGTTCGTCTTCGAGCGTCAGCAGTTTTTCGCGCTCGCTCTGCAACATTCGCGCCACAGGAACGCCTGTCCAGCGGGCTACCACCTCGGCAATATCGTCGGCGGTCACCTCCTCCTTGATAAGCGCGGTATTTGACTGCTGCGACTCCAATTCTTTTTTGAGCGACGCCATCGTGTTTTCGGCTTCTTTCAGTTTGCCGTAACGGATTTCAGCCACCCGCCCGTAGTCGCCTGCGCGTTCAGCCTGCTGTGCCTCCGCTTTCAGGTTTTCCGTCTGCGTTTTTATTTCCTGTATTTTGCTGATGGTGTCGCGCTCGCTCTGCCATTTGGCACGCATTGTGTTGCGTTCCTCGTTCAGGTTGGACAATTCTTCGCTCAATTGCTTGATTCTCGGCTCGTCGCCCTCGCGTTTGATGGCTTCGCGCTCAATTTCCAACTGACGGATGCGCCGTTCGAGCACGTCAATCTCTTCGGGCACGGAATTCATTTCCATGCGCAGTTTAGACGCCGCCTCATCCATCAGGTCGATGGCTTTGTCGGGCAGGAAACGGTCTGAAATGTACCTTTGCGACAGTTCCACCGCCGAAATGATGGCTTCATCACGGATACGCACTTGATGATGCGTTTCGTAACGCTCTTTAATGCCGCGAAGGATGGATATGGCGCTCAGCGTGTCCGGCTCGTCCACCAGCACCATCTGGAAACGCCGTTCGAGCGCCTTGTCCTTCTCGAAATATTTTTGATATTCGTCTAATGTCGTTGCCCCGATGGCGCGTAATTCGCCGCGTGCCAGCGCCGGTTTCAGAATGTTGGCGGCATCCATGGCGCCGTCGCCTCGTCCCGCGCCCACCAAGGTGTGAATTTCGTCAATGAAAAGCACCACTTCACCTTCGGCGGCAATCACCTCTTTCACAACAGCTTTCAGACGTTCCTCAAATTCGCCCTTGTACTTCGCGCCGGCAATCAGTGCGCCCATGTCAAGCGAAAACACCTGTTTGCTTTTCAGGTTTTCGGGCACGTCGCCGCTGATGATGCGGTGCGCAAGTCCTTCGGCGATGGCGGTTTTGCCTACGCCCGGCTCGCCCACTAAGATGGGGTTGTTTTTCGTGCGCCGCGACAGGATTTGCAGCACACGCCGTATTTCCTCGTTGCGCCCGATTACGGGGTCGAGTTTGCCTTCGCGGGCGCGGTCGTTCAGGTTAATGGCGTAGCGATTCAGCGAGTCGAAAGTCGCTTCTGCCGTCTGGCTGTTCACTTTCTCGCCCTTGCGCAACTCGGCGATGGCTTTTTTCAGTTCCCGCAGCGACACGCCACTGTCTTTCAGCAGTTGCGCTATCGGGTCGCCGGTTTCCAGCAAGCCCGCAAGAAGGTACTCCACCGACACGAACTGGTCGCCGGCTTCTTTCGACAGGGTTACGGCTTTCTGCAAGGCATTTGACGCCTGTTGCGACAGATACGCCTCCCCGCCCGACACTTTGGGGTACGACGCCACGATGCTGTCCGCCACGCTCAGCACGCGGTCGGTATTGACGTTCATTTTCTTCAACAGGAAAGTGGCGACGTCTTCGCTTTCCGAAAACAAGGCTTTCAGCAGATGTCCCGTGTCCACCGCCTGATGCCCGCGTTCCTGCGCCGCCTGAAAAGCCATCTGCACGACTTCCTGCGACTTTATGGTAAATTGGTTCAGGTTCATATTGTAATATTTTTTATGTTTTACTGTATTATTATCACATAATCCCCTTCAAAATGCTCGCCAAAATCAAAAACATGACAAAATGGCAGAGCCTCTGACAAATATTACAAACGTTGTTGTATTTCGTAAATCATGCCTTGCATTTTGACTGTATAAGACCATATTCTTCGTACAGTACAGTTAAATCTTCTTATAATAAGGTATAACAATGTATAACCATATATAACAACGTATAACTATTGTATCACAACCGTATCACCTGTATTTATTCATTCAGTTTTTCGGCAAATGCTTTACCGTAGTCCAGCAGTTGCCGGGATTTTTCTTCTTCCGGTTTGAATTTCGCTCTGTAAGCCGGTTGTAACACCTTAAATTTCAATCCGGTCATCATGGTTTCTATCAATCCTGCCGCTTCGCCACTCCATCCGTAGGAACCAAAAGCGGCGGCGGCTTTTCCGCGGTCGCGCAAGGGATTGACGGCGGCAAACAGTTTGTAAACGGGCAACAAGGTATTCTGATTGATGGTGCTTGAACCGACAATCAAGGCGTCGGAACGGGTGAGTGCCGCTTCCAAATCGCCTAATGAGGCAAACTCAATGTCCATCACTTCCACCTGAAAGTTGCCTGCCTGCGTCAAGCCCTGTTTAATCCAGTCAGCCATCAGGCGGGTGTATCCGTAAGCCGATACGTACGCTATCAAGATTCGGTTTTTCGTTGCGCCCGTGATTGCCAGATATTCCGACGCCAAGCGGTAACTTTTGTCCACCGCCTCTTTCCAGTTGGTGCGAAGCACAGGACCATGCCCCGTGCAGATGGTTTTTATCGCCAACGGGCGTATCTTTTCAATGGCACTTACCATGAAACGGCTGTAAGGACGCAGTATGCAATCAAAATAATACTCGAAAGCCGCGTCATAATCCTTTGTGTCGGCAAGCAAATCATCAAAAACGGTTTCCGTGCAATAATGAGCGCCAAAAGAGTCGCAGGTGAACAGCAACCGGTCTTCCTCCAAGTAACTGTACATCGTGTCGGGCCAATGTAAATTGGGCGCTCCGATGAAGCGGACGGTCTTATTGCCGAGGTCGAGCGTGTCGCCATCCTTCACTTTCAGCGATTTGAAAGGCTTGTTCATGATGTCGCCCAAGTACATCAGCGCTTGTACAGTGCCTACCACCGTTGCGTTGGGCGCAATATCGAGCAACGCCGCCAAACTGCCCGAATGGTCGGGTTCAGTGTGATTGACGATGATATATTCAATTTCTTCCGGACGGCACACGGCTTTCACCCGTTCCAAATAACCGACGGTATGCGTATCTTTTACCGTTTCAACCAATGTTTTTTTATCGGCGTCAATAAAATAAGCATTATAAGTGCTTCCAAATTTCGTTGTCATCACCACATCAAAAGTGACTAACCCGGGATCTAACGCTCCTATCCATTTCACATCGGGAGCAATATCTACGATTTGTTCTTTCATTTATGTATCCTTTTACTAATTTTTGCAAAGATAGGCATAATTTCAAAAAACATATTGCAGAAATAATTTGTATCTTTGCGCTATAATCACCTAAAAAGAGATGATATGAAATGTATGATACTGATTTTCACTATATTGTTGGTAAGTTCTTTTGAAATAAACGCACAACGTCGTCCCGCCGGCGTAAAGCGGGAAGTGACGTTGGAAGGTGGTTTTAATTGTAGAGATTTGGGAGGATATGAAACGACAGGGGGACAGCGACTTGCGATGGGCAAACTGTATCGCTCTGCTGATCTCAGCCGACTTACCGACAATGATATGACCGAATTGAAGCGGCGGAAAATTTATACAGTTCTTGATTTCCGCAGCGAACAGGAAGTTGCCAATGCGCCCGACCGCTTATTGCCCGGCACCGTATATTTGAATATACCATCCGGCAATACCGGTGATTCTGCCTCGTTCACCCAAAACAAGGCTTCGGGCTTTGAAATGATGATTGCCTTTTATTCGGATATTTCGGGCTTGAAGGAACGATTCAGACCTTTCTTTAAACAATTGGTCACTCAACCCGATACAGGGGCATTGCTGCTCCACTGCGCCATCGGGAAAGACCGCACCGGAATTGCAGCGGCTTTGCTGCTCTACGCTTTGGATGTGCCGATGGAAACCATCATGGCGGACTATACGGCAACCAACTTTTTCCTGAAAGACCATAACGAAGCGATTGCTGAGCAATTAGTGAAAAAATATGGCATTGAACAGGCAACAGCCGCTCAAATGACAGAAGCCCATCCGGCATATCTACACGCAACTTTTGAGGCAATCAACCGGAAATACGGTTCCGTAGAGTCCTTTTTCAATACCGAGTTGGGCGTCAATGAAATGGTGAAAATGATGTTACGACGGAAATATTTATTGTAATTTTTTTTAAACACACATTTTGCTAAATGTCGGATATAAATATATATTTGCATTCAAAAAAAACACTTACTGATGTAATGACTTTCCAAATGAAGTATAAAAATCATTTCAGTGTTGTAAAATCTATATTTTTCATGCTAATAACTGCATTTTGCTTTGGCGGTTGCGACAACATGATACAGAATATTGACGTGGAGCCTGCCAATCTTTCGCCCCGCTTGGCGGTAAGCGCCACCATCAACACCGACGACGGCATTTTCAGCGTTTGTTTTGCAGAAGCCCGTTCCCTTGGCTCGTACAAGGATTGGCGAGCCGAGGAACAGACGATTATTCGCCAAGGCAACATATCGCTTTACGAGGACGACCGCATCATTTTCAGGCAGGAAAGTAAAGGCGACGGCTTCGATATGTCGCTCAGTTCCTATCGTAGCGGCTATTCGACCAGAGCAAGCGGACTGAAATTCAAAGTCGGAACTGCCTACAAATTGGTAGTCGAAATAGATGGCTACCCCACAGCGTCGGCAATCGTCATGATGCCCGATGCGCCGGTTATTGAACATATCAGTGTGGATATGCAGCAACTTGTCAAAAAGCAAAATCCGTATTTGGCGGGACAACTCGGTAATAACGGTGGGCAGATATACAGCGGAATGATATTCAGTCCGCTGACCATCCGCTTGAAGGACAACTCTACTGATAGAGATTATTATATGGTG
>JAISKR010000340.1 GCA_031260845.1 Bacteroidales bacterium | reverse complement strand
CAACTTGCCCCGGTAGAACAGACCATATCTCAACTTTATCAGGAAGCTATTGAGCGGTGGCGCAAAACGGGAATCAATCTTCAGGAACTGAAAACGATTAATGCACAAATGGAAACGGTTGTCAAACAAGCCTATCGCCAAAGACAGTAAATAATAAAACAAACCAAACGTTAATGTTCATGCTCTCCATGCTCCGAGCTCATGGAGCCGATGTAAAACGCATTGGATTTAACGATTACGGCATCCGTTTCTAATTCTCCGAACGGTGTTACCTGCGTAAAACCCAATTCGCTGATACCTGTGATAACCTCCACAGGGATAAAATGGTAGGATTTGCCATGCTCGTCTTCTTCCTCATCTTCCAGTACAAAAATGTATTTCTTGCCGTCTTTACTGACAATGGCATCGTTGGGGACGGCATCCGTTTTCTGTTTACCGACATTGATAAGTCCTGTCACATACATTCCGGGCAACAGTTCAAAACCGCGTTTGTCAATGATTTTTGTGTGCACGATAATTGCGCGCGATTCGTCTTCAAACGACTTGTTGATGTCGTAAACAACGGCTTTGAGCGACACATTCGGTCGGTTGGTAAGAACAATGTCGGCTTCCTGCGCCAGATGCACCAAAGGAAGGTCTTTCTCAAATATTCTCAGGTCGCAGTGCATTTGCGAATTGTCGGCAATGCTCATCAAGGGCGACTGCATATCGACATAACTGCCGGTGCTGATGTTTATTTTGTTTACATAACCGGTAATCGGCGAATGGAGCGGAATTTGTGTCGCCAAGTTTCCGGTAGATACCTGTTCGGGACTAATGGAAAGTTGTTGCAGTTGCTTGTTGAGGGCGGCAAGTTGCGCTTTTGTTATCTCGTAATTGGCGGACGATTGCTGCAATGTCTTTTCAACACCTGCCCCCTGCACCGACAGTTCTTTTTGCCGGTTGTATTCTAATTCGGCCATCATCGCTTCCTTCTTCAGGACGAGGTAATTCTTTTGAAGTTCGATGATTTCGGCATTTTCCAAATAAGCCACGACCTGTCCGGTAGTTACATACCGGCCTTCGGTTACAAGTACTTGCTTGATAATGCCGCTCGTAAGCGACGTTACTTCCGCCTTTTTTTGCGGGTCGAGGGTTAATTGGCCGTTTACGCGGACGACACTGTTGAGGTCGCGCTGTTCAACTTTACCCAATTGAATATCTACGGCTTTCATCTGAGCCTCAGTTACGGCTATTTCCGAGCCATGTTCATGCTCATGCTCATGTTCTTCGCCGGATTGAATTTTTGAATGTTGTCCGCACGATACAAATAAGGCAGACCCTAAAATGATGGTTGTTATAATTTTATTCATGACTTTTTATTTATTTCCATGTAAATAATTGATTGTTAAAACTATCTGATTATAGTTGTTTACCGCATCGGCATATTGACGGTAGATTTCCAGAGCGCTTTTCAGGTTCTGAATGTATTCGATATAGCCGATTTCACCTTTTTCATACGAAACTTGCGACAGTATTGTAAAATTTTCGGCCTGTTGACGGCCTGTATTGGTGTAATAGTCCATCTCCGTTTTGGCCCTGCGGTATTCGTTCATTTGCGTTTCATACTCGTTTTGCAAGTTCTGTAAAGCATTTTCACGTTGCAGGTGTACCATTTCCACTTCTCTTTTCGCCGCTTTTGTTTTTGCCATGCGTTCGCCAAAAAACAAAGGCAACCCAACGCCCACTTCAAAACCCATAAAATTTCCTTTGTCGAAACGTTCCCTCGAAATATCATACGGATTGTACGATTTCACCAGCATTTGATTGCGCAGTGAAATGTTAAAACTCGGTAGAAACTGTTGACGGGCAATAGACAACTGTTTTTCACTTATTTTCTGTATATCGGAAAACTGCTTCTCTGTTGGGGTTTGATAGATGTCAAACGCCTCTGTTGCAAAAATTATTTCCGCGACAGGCAAAAAATCTTCCTGCGGTTCAATCTGTTCGTCCGTATTGAGCAACTTTTGTACAAGCAATTGAAGGTTGATGAAATCCTTTTCGGCTTTTTGCAGTTCCATTTTATTCTCGCTGCAAAGCCGTTCGGCATTCATCTGTTCTAAACGGTTGCTTTCGCCCGATTTGAACTTTGCTGTTGCCAAAAACATGAATTTTTTGTAAATACTGTCCTGCGCCTGCAATATCCTGATATTTTCCTTCGCATAAAGCATCCGGTAATATACGCTTGAAACAAGCCGGACAAGTTCGTTGCGTTTCACTTCCAGATTACTTCGTTCCATATCGGTTTCCGCTTTCAACAAACCACGACGGGAAGCATAAACCGTTGGAAAATCAAAACGCTGTGTCACCGACAGACTGTTGTCCGGACTGCCGCCCGAAGTTGGGTCCTGACTGAGCGAAACGTTGGTTGCATCAATGTTGAACGCTGTGCCCTGCAAATCCACAGCCCGCTGAACGGCTATCTTGCCCGACTGCATCGTCAGGTTGTTTTGCATCGCCATGTCAATACATTCCTGCAAGTTCTTTTTTGTTTCCTGCGCATGACTCCACACGGCAGGCAATAAAAAAACGATGGATAACAATTTAATATATTTCATTGGGATTTATTTTTTAGTGAATACCTTGTAAATGGACGGCAGGACGAGTAGCGTAAGCACGGTTGCCGTAAGCAGTCCGCCGATAACTACGGTTGCTAACGGACGTTGCACTTCGGCGCCGTCGCTTGTGGATAATGCCATCGGCAAAAAGCCCAGCGAAGCCGCCAATGCCGTCATCAGTACCGGACGAAGCCGAACCATACATCCTTTGACAATACGTTCCTTTATGTCCGTCATACCTTCCTTTTCAAACGCATTGAACTGCCCGACAAGCACGATTCCATTCAATACCGAAACGCCGAACAGCGCTATGAATCCCACGCCTGCCGATATGCTGAACGGCATGTCGCGCAACCACAACGCCCATATACCGCCGATAGCGGAAAGCGGTATGGCCGTGAAAACAAACAGCGATTCTTTTACGTTTCGCAGTGTCGCATACAGCAGAAAGAGAATCAGAAGCAATGCTAACGGAACAGCAAGCATCAGTCGGTCTTTGGCTTCTTTCAGGTTCTGAAACTGTCCGCCGTAGGTGTAATAATATCCCGCAGGCAGTTTCAATTCCTTGTCAAGAATGTTTTGTATGTCGAACACCGTGCGCTGCACATCGCGACCACGTACATTGAAACCCACATAAATGCGGCGTTGTCCGTTTTCATGCGTTACCTGCGCCGCTGCTTCCCTGTATTTTATTTCCGCCACCTGCGACAGGGGAATTTGTAATACCGTCCGTCCATCCTTCCGTACGGGAAGATAAAGATTTTCCAAAGACGTAATATCATTGCGCAAATCGCTTTCCATTCTCAATACAAGTCCGAAACGGCGGTCTTCCTCGAATACAACACCGGCTTCCTTTCCGGCAAAAGCCGTTTCCAGTACAGCATTGGCATCCTTGATGGAGATGCCGTATTTTGACAGTTTGTCGCGGTTGTAAACCACCTGAATCTGTGGCAGTCCGGTCACCTTTTCCACGAACGGCTCCATCACGCCTTCCACTTTGCCAATCAGCGACGCTACTTTTTGGGCAGCAGCAACCAGCGTTTCAAGGTCATTGCCATAAATCTTGATAGCAACATCCTGTTTGATGCCCGTTATCAGTTCGTTGGTGCGCATCTGTATCGGCTGTGTCATTTCTGTCTCAAGACCCGGAATCACGCTCAGGGCTTCTTCCATCTCTTTCATCAGTTCTTCTTTTGTCGTAGCCGAAGTCCATTCTTTTTTCGGTCGAAGCGCAATCATAATGTCGGCACGTTCCACAGGCATCGGGTCGGTCGGAATTTCCGCACTACCGATGCGGGTCACCACCTGCTTCACTTCGGGAAATTGCGTTTTCAGGATTTTTTCCGCCTGCGTAGTCGTCTTCACCATCTGAGTTAAAGACGTCCCCTGCACCATGCTTGCTTCGGCGGCAAAATCGCCTTCTTCCAGACTTGGAATAAACTCACCACCCATGCGACCAAACACATACAGACTGACGGCAAACAAGACCACCATACCTGCTATCAATGTTTTGCTCCACCTTAAACTCGCGCTGATAACCGGACGATACCATCCGTGAAGTTTCTTCATCATCCGGTCGGATATGTTCCGCTTGTGTTCCGCTTTCTTGCTTAAAAACAGTGCACTTGCCATCGGTACATACGTCAGCGAAAGGATAAACGCGCCCAATATAGCAAAAAATACGGTCATGGCCATCGGACGGAACATTTTTCCCTCGATACCCGTCAGCGTGAACAGCGGCAGATAGACTATCATAATGATGATTTCACCGAATGCCGCGCTGTTTCTTATTTTTGAAGCGGAATGACAAACCGCCGCATCCATCTCCTGCTGACCCCATACCACCTGTCTATTAACGGTGGAAAGATGGTGGCAGACGGCTTCCACGATAATCACGGCGCCATCAACAATCAGCCCAAAGTCAATCGCACCCAGACTCATCAGGTTGCCGCTCACGCCGAACACACGCATCATTCCAAAAGCAAACAACATGGAGAGCGGTATCACGGATGCAACGACCAATCCTGCGCGGGCGTTTCCCAGAAACAAGACCAGAATAAATATCACTATCAGCCCTCCTTCCATAAGATTTTTACCGACCGTGCGCGTTACGCGGTTCACCAATTGTGTACGGTCAATGAACGGTTCGATGACTACGCCTTCCGGCAGACTTTTCTGTACCTGTACCAATCGTTCCTTTACATTCTTAATGACTTTTTGGAAGTTTTCACCTTTCAGCATCAGCGTTATTCCTGCCACGACTTCACCTTCGCCGTTACGTGTCACCGCTCCGTAACGGGTGGCGCTGCCGAACTGCACTTTGGCAACGTCACGCACAAGTATCGGCGTGCCGTTCACCGTTTTCACCGCAATCTGCTCAACATCCTCCAACGAAGTGACAAGCCCCAACCCGCGGATGAAATATTGGTTGCTGTACTGTTCAATATAACTTCCGCCGATGTTTTCGTTGTTATTTTCAAGGGCAGCATAAATTTCGGGAACCGTGATGCCTGCCGCATTCAGTTTGTCGGAATTGACCGCCACTTCATACTGCTTCACATAACCGCCCCATCCGCTCACTTCCGCAACGCCTTCCGTGCCGGACAGTTGCTTGCGCACAATCCAGTCCTGCATCGTCCGGAGGTCTGTCAGCGTGTATTTGTCCTCGTAACCCTTTTGGGCACGAATCGTATAATGGTAAATCTCGCCCAGACCGGTAGTGATGGGGGCAAGCCCAATCGTTCCCATCTCTTTGGAAACAACCTCTTCGGCTTCCTTCAGTTGCTGGCTCACCTGTTGCCGCGCCCAATAAATATCGGCGTCTTCCTCGAAAACGAGCGTAATCACCGACAAACCGCTGCGGCTGATGCTCCGGCGTTCAATCACTTTCGGAACGTTCGCCAGTGACATTTCAATCGGTGTAGTAATAAACAACTCCACTTCCTGCGCCCCAAGTGATGGCGAGAGCGTAATGACTTGCACCTGATTGTTGGTAATATCGGGCGTTGAATCGAAAGGCAACTGCGACAGCGAATAACTGCCCCAGATGATAAACGCAATCGTCAATGCACCAATTACCGATTTATTTTCAATTGATAATTTGATGAATCTTTGAAACATAATGATTTTTAATAAATTAAATAAAAAAGGGTGTAATTAAAAAAAGTCACATAGAGGGATGTTTCAAACCTTTGGCGGTTGCCAGATGCAATTAAATACGAGTAATGAATAGTTTTGAGGAGGAAAACAATAACAGTTCCGCACCGTTTCCTGTTTCAGCCGGAAGTCATACGACAGCAGCGAAAAGATAGAAAACCCGCTGCAAGAATGGCACAAACAAAACGGCAAACACGTCCCCGAACAGTCGGAGTGTGAATGTGCATCCGTATCGGTAGCCTGCTGTTCAATAGAATGGCCACACACATCTACCCGTTCGTCATCGCAGCAACAAGGCATCAGCGCAACAAACAGGACATAAATAGATAATATAGATGCAAATAATTTCACTTTCTATCGTTTTGAATCATGCCGCAAAGATAAGTAAAAATTCCGGAAATAAAAAAAAGTAAACATCACAGAGAACAATTTGCCGAAAATTTTGTAATTTTGCAGTGCAGAACTAAAATACAATGAATTATGAAATTGACGGTAAATATCAAAGAAGTAGAGAGTTATCTCACAAAATCAAATGTTCCTGCAAGCGATTATGCCATCAATCCTTACGTTGGTTGTCCGCATGGCTGTAAATATTGCTACGCTTGCTTTATGAACCGTTTTACAGGACACACAGAAGAATGGGGCAGTTTTGTGGACGTGAAAATCAGCAAAAAACCGATAGCGGTCAAAAAGTTAGTCAATAAATCGGTGTCGATGGCTACGGTTACCGACTGTTATAATCCGGCAGAAAAACAATACAAAATTACGCGGAACATTTTGGAACAGTTGGTCGATGTGCCCTGCCATTTGAACATTATCACCAGGTCAAGCCTTGTATTGCGGGATATAGATCTGCTCAAACGCTGCAAAAATGTTGAAGTCGCCATTTCCATCAATACGCTTGACGAGCAGTTCAAACGCGATATGGACCATGCCGATAGCATCAAAAACCGTATTCGCACGTTGAAAGAGTTGCACGAGAACGGCATTTATACCATTTTGTTTATGTCGCCCATCTTTCCCGAAATTACCAATTTCAGAGAAATCATAGAGCAGACAAGGGATTTTGTGAACGAATACTGGTTTGAAAACCTGAATTTAAGGGGCAGTTTCAAAGCAAAAATACTGTCGTATATCGGACAGAATTATCCGGATTTAAAGGATTTATACGACGATATTTATTCCGACCGCCGGAGCAATAAATCTTATTGGGACGCTTTATCTATCAATATTGAGGATTATTGCAGTAAAAACAATATCAGGCATACGAATTATTTTTACCACGCCGAATTGGTTGCAAGCAAAAAAACGAGCGATACTGTTCGCAAATATTCTCAACACAGGATATTTCCCTGAATATATTGCCGTTAACGCGGTATTGCAACGGCGTAAGCCCGTAATTGCTTTCGGCGAGGGCTGCGCCGTTCGTCATTGTGTTTAATGCTTAATTTTTAATTCTTAATTGATTTTTCGTATCTTTGCCACGGCATAAGCCCTTAATTCTTAATTGAATTTTTCATCAAATATGAGTCATACAAAAGTAATAGCGACCATCGGTCCGTCAACGGCGACAAAAACGGTGCTTCGCCAAATTTTCAAGGAAGGCGTCAACG
>JAISKR010000081.1 GCA_031260845.1 Bacteroidales bacterium | reverse complement strand
CCGATCTAGCCTGACGTGGCGTACCACAGCAGCGGCAGGAACAGCGGCGTGCTTCATGCCGGATTTTACTATTCTGCCGACTCGCTGAAAGCCAAATTTACCCGCCAAGGCAACGAATTGATGCGTAAATATTGCTATGACAACCATTTACGGATAAACGAATGTCATAAAGTGGTGGTTGCGCATGATGAAGAGGAATTAAAATCCTTGTTTGAGTTGGAAAAACGCGGAAAGGCAAATGGCGTTGATATTAAGTTGATTACCGAAGAGGAATTGAAAGAATTTGAGCCAAATGCCGTTACCTATAAATACGCGCTCTGGTCGCCGACCACCGCCACCGTTGACCCTGTGGAAGTGAATCAATGTATTAAGAATGAATTGATTAAAAAAGGCGTTACCCTCTTTTTTGACGAGCCTTACAAGGAACGAATTGTCGGAAACACCATTCGCACTTCAAAACGTACCATTCAGGCAAAGCGAATCATCAATGCGGCAGGACTTTATGCCGACAAGGTAGCCAAAGATTTCGGCTTTTCCAAAGATTTTACCATTATTCCCTTCAAGGGGATTTATCTGAAATACAAAGGCGCGGACAAGCCCATCAACACCAATATTTATCCGGTTCCCAACCTGAAAAATCCTTTTCTGGGCGTACATTATACGGTGACGGTTGATAACATTGTCAAAATAGGACCGACTTCCATTCCGGCGTTTTGGCGCGAGAACTACAAAAGTTTCGCCAATTTCAAAATCGGCGAACTGTTCCATATTTTGGGATGGGAAGCCCGATTGTTCCTGCTTAATTCTTTTGGATTCAGAAGTTTAGCCTTCGACGAAGTGAAAAAATACAACCGCAAGTATTTTACCAATCTGGCGGTGAAAATGGTGAAATCCATTGATGCAAAGGGATTTAAGGAATGGAGCAAGCCGGGTATTCGCGCACAGTTGCTGAACGTTCATACCAAAGAATTGGTAATGGATTTCGTGGTGGAAGGCGACGCCGATTCAACCCACGTGTTGAATGCCGTATCGCCCGCGTTCACGGGCAGTATGCCGTTTGCAAAATGGACGGTGGACAATTATATTGACAATCAAAATTGACCTGACCATGAAGAAAACCCTGTTAGTCTGCGCTGTTGCCGAAGAAATAGAAGGATTGTCCGCCGATTTGCCTGTGCTTTACACCGAAATAGGCAAGGAAAAAGCCGAATCCGCATTACGTAAAGCCTTGTCATCCAAGCATCCCGACGAGTTGAAAGAGTTGACTGTCTTCAATGTAGGCACTACCGGAACTCAAAAATACGAAAGAGGCACATTGCTCTATCCGACAAGCGTTTGCGGACACCGAAATGGCGTTCTGCAAAATATTCCCATCGAAGATTGGGGCGTAAACCGATACATAAACTGCCATCCGGTGGTTTGCTACGCGGCAGACGTCTTCATTACCGAGGAAAACAAACACATATTAGACAATGTTCCTCACGACTGCGTTGATATGGAGGCTTACGTCGAAGCCTTGGTTTGCAAGGAGTTTGGCGTAAGATTCATTTCGTTGAAATTGGTTTCCGACAGTTTCAACGTCACTTTCGACGAATGGAAAGCATCGCTGAAAACGGTGGTATCTAATCTTAGTCATGCCATAGAAACATTAAACAAAAAATCAATAATATGAGCAATTTTAAAGAAAAACTCAGGACTATTCCCGATTTTCCTGTTCCCGGAATTTTATTCTACGATTTGCTGCCTGCCATAAGTGAAATGGGCGCTTTCAACGAGGTCATAGAGGAACTGTACGAATTGTACAAGGACTATCCGGTGACGAAAGTGGTCGGGATAGACGCGCGCGGTTTGATATTCGGCGCACCGCTCGCCTGCAAGTTCAATGCCGGTTTCATTCCGGCACGCAAGGCGAATAAACTTCCCGGAAAGACGCTTATAGAGGTGTATTCCAAGGAATACGGCGAAGACCATCTTGCCATTCAGCAGGATTTGATAAAACCGGAAGATAACGTGCTCATCGTTGACGATATTATCGCCACAGGAGGCACAGCCGTTGCAACCGAAAAGTTGGTGTCCAATTATACGAAAAACATTAAGCATCTTTTCCTGATGGAACTGAGCGAATTAGGCGGTTTATCAAAACTTTCATATGAATATAAAACGCTGATTTCGGTTTAAAAGCAAAATAAATTTGTTTTTAATCGAAAGAAATTGTAACTTTGCAGAGTAGAATGATAAAAGATATTTGTGATGAAACAAAGCATTATAAATAAACTTAACGGTTTTTTCCCATCATACCCAATAGAAAAAGCATGGGTGTTCGGGTCTTATTCGCGTGGCGAAGAAACACGAAAAAGCGATGTCGATATACTTGTGCGTTTTGATAAAGAGGCACATGTTACTCTGTTTGACTACATTAGAATTATGCACTCTCTTGAAGATTTGCTTCATAAAAAAGTTGACTTGGTACAAGAGGGATCGTTAATGAATTTTGCTAAAGAATCGGTAG
>JAISKR010000004.1 GCA_031260845.1 Bacteroidales bacterium | reverse complement strand
TGCTCTTCCGATCTATTGCTTCGCCCGAAAAGTGCAGCCCATCGTGAAATACGATTACTGGCACAAAAACAAAACCGACCATAACAATCTGAAACAAGAGTATTTAGTGGGCGTGAATTACTTTCCTGTAAAGCATCTCTTGTTGCAGGTGAACTATACCTACCGGCAAAATATCGACATAAATGACAGTAGTTACATGGGAGTTCAGTTATGCGGGCTTTTTTAAAGAATAAAAATCAATAAAATGAAAAGGATTTTAGTATCAATATTAGCAATTGCCACCGTTGCGACGGGAATATTTTCCTGCGGCGGGCAAAGACAGGCAAAAAAAGGTGAATTGCAAGGGGAAATTACCATTTCAGGCGCCTTTGCGCTTTATCCGCTGGCGGTAAGATGGGTGGAAGAGTTCAAGGAACTGCATCCGGGCGTACAGATTGACATATCTGCCGGCGGTGCAGGCAAAGGCATGACCGATGTGTTGACCGAGATGGTGGATTTGGGCATGGTATCCCGCGAGGTGTATCCCCCCGAAACGGAAAAAGGCGCAGTGGCGATAGCAGTAGCCAAAGACGCCGTTGTGCCGACCATCAACACCGACAATCCCGACTTGAAGGACTTGCTGAAAACAGGGCTTACACGTGACGCCGCCATAAAATTATGGATAACAGAAGAATACAAGACTTGGGGACAGGTGACCGGCACTCGTAGCACCAGCGACGTGCACGTCTATACCCGCTCTGACGCCTGCGGAGCCGCAGAAACATGGGCAAACTGGTTGGACAAAAAGCAGGAAGACCTTGCCGGAACAGGCGTTTTCGGTGACCCGGGTGTGGCTACGGCTGTGCAGAAAGACATTCTGGGCATCGGACTGAACAACATAGGCTACGTATATGACGAAACCACGCGCAAACCCAACCCCGGCATCCTCGTGCTGCCGATAGACGCGAACAGCAACGGACAATTAGAGCCGGAAGAACTGTTTTACGACACCAAAGACGAGATTATCACCGCCATCGCCGAAGGACGTTACCCGTCGCCACCGGCACGCGACCTTTATATGGTGGCAAAGGGCGTCCCCACGAAGCCGGAAGTGATTGCGTTTCTGAAATATATCCTTTCGGACGGTCAAAAGCACAACATTCCCACGGGATATATCAATCTGTCGGAGGAAAAATTGCAACAAGGGCTGCAAACATTACAAAATTAATCAACGAGAAGTAGAGGCAGATGATGAATTTTCGGATACTTAAAGATAGAATGGCAAACAGCGTGATGTTCACTTTGACGCTCGTTTCCATGCTGTTGGTAGTAGTGATAGGGGTGGGATTATATCTGAAAGCATCGCCTCTAATGGAAAATTCCAACCTCAGCGACTTGCTTTGGTCAAGCAATTGGCAACCCATGCAAGGCAATTTCGGGTTTCTGCCCTTTCTCATGAGTACCCTCTGGGTAACAGCGATAGCCATCATGATAGCGGTGCCAATATCGCTGCTCTGCGCCATTTTTCTCACAGAATACTCAAAAACCCGATTCCGCAAATACGTCTTTCCCGCGTTGGACATACTTGGCGGCTTGCCGTCCATCATTTACGGTATATGGGGAATCCTGTTGGTAGTGCCTTGGATTTCAACCGTACTGGGTCCCGCTTTCGGCGTTTCGTCAACGGGATATTCCATGCTGGCGGGGGGAATCGTGTTGGGCATCATGATATTGCCGCTGTTGGTGAGCCTTTTTATCGAAATATTCACCTCTGTGCCTTGTGAATTGCGCGAAGCAGCCGTATCGTTGGGCGCCACCAAATGGCAAACCACCAAGGCGGTAGTGCTGCGCAAGACGTTGCCGGGCATAGTGGCAGCCATCATTTTGGCATTATCACGCGCTTTCGGCGAAACCATCGCCGTGTTGATGGTGTGCGGAAGTCAGGCGCGGGTGCCTCATTCCGTTTTCGACAATTCGTCGCCGCTGCCCGCACTGATAGCCGCTCACTACGGCGAAATGGCGTCCATTCCCTTGTATGACGCAGCGTTGATGTTCGCGGCATTGATACTGTTTGTGGTGGTATTGCTTTCAACCTCGCGTCAAGGATGATTTTGTACCGTATTGAAAAAACATTTTTCTGATAATAAGATGAGATTTAAGTTTATAGAAGAAAAAATATTCAGATCTCTGATGATTGCGGCAACCCTGTTGGTGTTTGCTTTCGTCATCAGCATTATATACACCATCATCATGAGAGGTTGGAACGCTTTGAGTTGGGATTTGGTGAGCCGTATGGGCACCAGCGGGCTTTACACCAGCAAAGGCGGAGGCGGATTTCTCAGCGCCATTGTCGGTTCGCTGTATATCGTCGGCGCATCCACCTGTCTGGGGCTGCTCATCAGCATTCCGGTAGTTTTCTATCTGAATGTGTATCTGAAAAAGCGTTCCAAGATGGCGTATATCGCCCGCATCGCCTACGACGTGCTGTTCGGGATTCCCAGCATCGTATATGGCGCTTTCGGACTGACCATCATGGTTTACCTCGGACTGAAAGGCTCGTTGGGAAGTGGTATCATCGTCGTCACCCTGCTCATTATTCCTATTTTCATACGTTCCATGGACGAAGTAGCGCGGCAGTTTCCACGCGACATTTTGGACGCCACGTATGCGCTGGGCGCCACACGTTTTGAAACCATCGGCGTAGTGCTCAGGCAGATTTCACCGGGGATAGCCACTGCCACCCTGCTATCCGTAGGCAGGGCAATTGGCGACGCGGCAAGCGTCATGCTGACAGCCGGTTACACCGACAACATTCCATCGCGACTGTCGCAACCCGTTTCCTCGCTGCCTATGCTCATCTTCAACCTCTACAACCAGCCTGCAAAGGAAGCGCAGGACAGAGGGTATGCCGCAGCATTGGTGCTGACGCTCATTGTGCTGGCGCTCAGTTTAGCCGGACGATTTATTACCAATCGCTTTTCAAAAAACAAATTGCAATAAGATTGACAATTGACGGTTGAGAATTGAGAATGACTCACAACCATTGATTAGTAGAATTTCTCATATCATCTGTGGTTTTTTTGACACATCCCTTGTGAAGAAAATGTGCAAACTTTATCCATTGACATATAGCATATTGTATTTTTTTTAAAAAAAATCAACAAAAGTTGAAACTTTTTTTTACTTTTGACGTAAAAAATTATACGAGAAATCATAATTTGTACCTATTAAAGTAATCCGTATGAAAAAGATATATGCCCTTATATTGTTCATTGTGTGGCATTTACCATGTAACGCTCAGGTAAATGCAGAAGCGTCTGTGCCCATCGACCTTAACCAGATAGAACAGTTACAGATTGAGCGTAACGACAAGGTTGATGCTGCATTTACCGCCATGAAAGCCGTGCAGAACGCCGGGCGGTATATCCAAGCCTTGTCCGATTTGTTCAGCAATGGGGAGATTAAACTTCCTGTCGGTATTAAAAGTGGTGATTACGAGTTGATTATCCAAAAGATAGAAAAAGATGAAACCACCGGAAAATCGCGAATACACGCCTCTTGCGCGTTTCGGTTCAAGGACACGGGACAACGGATCGCCTTTGAAGGCAGTGCCGACATTCAGGGGAAAAACGGCTT
>JAISKR010000313.1 GCA_031260845.1 Bacteroidales bacterium | reverse complement strand
CATTTCCGTTTATCAGAAAATATTTGAGGCGGTGGCGCAGGTGCCGGAAGCAAGTCATCCCCACAGGGTGCGGTCGCGGCAAATCGGCAACCTCTACATGATAGATTTAGACGTGGAAGTGGATGGCAATATCACGCTGAACGAGGCACACGACATCGCTCATGCTGTGGAAGCCAACATCTACAAGTTGGTAGAGAATGTGTATGACATCGTGGTGCACATAGAGCCGAAAGGCAAGCAACACGGTTCGGAAAAATTCGGATGGAACGAGGATATGGTAAAATAACAAAAAAACATGACAACACCAATTATTTTAGGGATACGCCGCAAAATTAAGGCGGATATGAATGCACGACGTACAATTATTTTCACCAAACACCTGTTGCAATTTTTGCAAATTTTTGCGTTTCTGGGCGTCATTTTTGCCATGTTGATTGCGGCGGATTATTTCGCACCTCGCAATATCCAATCGAAAACCATCACCGAAAAAAAGGAACAGAGATGGACAAATGGTCAAATTGACTATTATTTGTACGCCGGCGACAGCCATTTCACAGTCAATCAACTGGCTTACGAACACTTACCGAAAGGAAGCGCCATAAATCTCAATTATACATTGATATTCAACACCTTGACAGAAATATCCGGCGCCGATGGCGTTGATACATACATCAGCCATCCCTTCAATATTTACGGTTGGACTTTTGGTATCGTCATTGTCAGTTTCCTGTTGTCCGGGTTTCTGCTGTTGAAAAATACCCCGTCATCCGGCGTCAATCGCGACCTTTTGGTGTCCGTCGGTACGTTCAACCTCTTTACCTGCCTTTTCATGTTTGCTTTCTTGTTTCTTCCGGCAACCTGAGAAGGTATTTTACTGTAGTGTTTCAGACAACGTTTAAGAGAAACCTACGAAACTTTCGTAGAGTTACGAACATTTCGTAGGTTGAACTTTAATCAATATTTTTCGTAAGAAATAAAAAAGGCTGTCATCTCATTTGTGACAGCCCTTTTCATTCATTATATTATTGTGCCGACGGCATCATTTTCAGAAACGCCACCTCTTCGGGGGTAAGAAAACGCCATTTGCCGCGTTTCAAGCCTTTGCGGGTTAAGCCGGCAAAGTAAACGCGGTCTAATTTAATGACCTTGTAACCGGCTGCTTCGAACATACGGCGAACAATGCGATTTTTGCCCGAATGAATTTCAACGCCCACCTGATTATGATTTTCGTAGTCGGCGTATGCGATTGAATCAAAAGCGACAGGACCATCTTCCAAATCAATGCCTTGCGACAATTTTTCCATATCCGCCTCGGGCAGGTCTTTATCAAGCATCACCTGATATACCTTGCGCATCCGGTTAGACGGGTGTGTCAATTTGAGCGACAAATCGCCATCATTGGTGAATAAAAGCACGCCGGTGGTCATTTTATCCAAGCGACCTACGGGATAAATACGCTCTCTGCAAGCGCTGCGAACCAAATCCATCACTATTTTCTTGCAGTTGGGGTCAGCCATTGAAGTGACAAATCCCTTGGGCTTGTTGAGCAATAGATAGATTTTGCGCTGGTTGTTCAGCGATTTATCTTTGAAACTGACGTCATCCGTCGGGTTTACTTTCGTACCCATTTCGATTACTACATCACCGTTCACCTTGATGAATCCCTGTTTAATGTATTCGTCGGCTTCGCGGCGCGAACACAATCCGGTATTCGAGATATACCGGTTCAATCGGACAGGTTTGTCAAAAACCACATCCGGATATTCGGGCGCCACCGGTTTGATTTTTTTGGGCGCAGGCGGCGGCAACGGTCTTTTCGGTCTGCGCTGCAAATCCACCTTTTTGTAAGGTCTGTCTTGCACACTCGCGCCGGCATTCGCGCCTGCGTCTTTGACAATGCGTTTACGCTTTGTCTTGCCCGGTACAGAGTCCACCGCACTGTTCAGGTCAATGTAACCCGAATCATAACCGCTGTCATTACCCCTTTCGTAGTTGTAATCCTTGTCTTCCATACGATTCCCATAGTTATGGGAAGGCTGGTTATAGCCGGACTGACCATGCGACGGCGGCGGATTATGTGCAGGATAACGCTCTCTGCTACCACCATTGTAATTACTTCGTGAGCCATCTCTTCCCTCACGGGTATATCGCTCATTCCCATGCTGCGTTGAATTAGAAGGCGTTCTCGATCCGGTAACACGCTTCCATTCGTTTCCGTTGTTCATAAATTGTTATTAAACTGATTTTTTAAAATATTAATTTAAGTTAAAATTTTGTACCAAAGTACGTTTAAAATTTATATTGCAAAATCTATACCAAATTTTGCGTAATAAGCATCTTTTGAAAATTTTTTGCAAAAATACATCTTTTATTTTTAATTATATACGTCTGTCGAAAAAAAAAGTTTCGCGAAAGCGTTTTTTTTTATGATTTTAGTTGATTTTTGCCAAGTCCTGCAACGTGATTTTCCCTTCGTAAATGGCTTTTCCGGTGATTACGGCAGGTATTCCCGCTTGGTGAAGCGCAAAAATATCATCCATACTGCTCACCCCGCCGCTGGCAATGAGGTACAGACCGGCAAATTTTTCCAGCAGTTCCTTGTAGAGCGCGGTGGCGGGTCCCTGCATCATGCCGTCGCGGCTTACGTCGGTGCAGATGACCTGCGTGATGCCTTTGGCGCGGTAGCCTTCGATGAAAGGTACCGGTTCCTGCGCGGCGGTTTCTGTCCATCCGCTCACTGCTATGCTGCCGTTTTTCACGTCGGCGCCGAGAATGATTTTATCCGCGCCGTAGCGTTCAATCCATTGCAGGAAAACGTCGGGGGATTTCACGGCAATGCTGCCGCCCGTCACCATGCTCGCACCGTTTTCAAAGGCGATGCGAAGGTCGTCGTCAGTTTTCAGCCCGCCGCCAAAGTCGATGACCAACGGCGTTTTGACGGAAATATCATGCAATACCTCGTAATTGACAATGTGTTGCGCCTTGGCGCCGTCCAAATCGACCAAATGCAACCGGCGGATGCCCGCATCGGCAAAACCAAGGGCTACTTCTACCGGATTTTCGCTGTAAACCGTCTTCCGGTCGTAGTCGCCTTGCGACAAGCGGACACATTTGCCCCCAATCAGGTCGATGGCTGGAATGATTTCAATCATGTTTTTCATTAAATAAATCGGTGCAAATATACACTGAAAACAAAAAATATCGTACTTTTGTGGTAAATAAAAAATAAAATGCCATGGTCATCGAAGTATGGGTGAATGCCCTACGGGCAATTTAATTTGGGGTTGTTCGTATCATTTCTATTGATATGAATGTCCTAACGGACAATCGGATATTCCCCGTCAGGGGATACCTATCAATAGAAAAATCTGTCGCTCAAAAATGTTTTTCCTCGTTTTTTTCAGTTCGGCAACAAAATCGGCATAATCACCTTCCTTTATATCGTTAAATGCACCGGCATACGACAGAACTTCCAATCGCCCATGAACTGCATCCACTTCCTTTAATATATGGTTCAATGCTACTGTTGGCATATTTTTTTTGCAAATTTAAAAAATAAAATTGAAATAAATCAAAAATATTTTCTTTTTTTGCAACCAAAAGCATCCTTGATTACGTCTAATGGGAAATTTAAAACATATTTATTCACTTATTTAAAAATTAAAATCATGGAACCAGTTTTAGCAATTTTAGGAATCTTTTTTATGCCGTTGGTATTTGTTATTACCATTGTTTGGATTAGCACCAACGCGAAAAACAAACGAAATCAGTTACAGGCAGAGTTGTATGCCAAAGCGATTGAAAAAGGGCAGGAATTGCCTGCGAATCTTTTTGCGCCGGTTGAGTCGGCAAAACCGAACATTTCCAAACAGTTACACACCGGCATTATTTTGATTGCCGTTGGGGTAGGTATTGCATTGTTTTTTCTGCTCACGGCTCAAACAGCAGCTCATACAGGTGGTCAAGATGCTGTTGGTGGCGCAAAAGCGGCAGCCGGATTGGGCGTTATTCCGTTTCTTATCGGAATCGCTTACCTGATTATCTATTTCATCGGGAAGAAACAAGCGCAGAAGGAAGATGCCAAATGATGCGATATGGGTGTCGCGTGCCGCGTTATTGGGCGACAGGAACGCTTTCAGCCGCTTGGTTGAGGCGTACCAGTCGCCCGTGCGGCGTTTCTTTTTTCACCTAACGGGCGGCGACGAGGAACTGAGCAAAGACCTTGCGCAAGACGCTTTCGTCAAGGCATGGCTGAGCATTTCATCGTTTCGTGCGGCGGCAAAGTTTTCCACATGGCTCTACCGCATCGCCTACAACGTGTTCTACGACCACGAGCGAAGCAAAAAACAGTCCGTTTCGCTGGATGCAGTCGGCGAACAAATACCTGTCGGTTCGTTGAACAGCGATTTTAGCATGGATTTTGCAGTGGCGTTAAAAGTGCTCAAAGATGACGAACGGACTGCCATGTTGCTTTTCTACATGGAAGACCTGCCGGTGGACAAAATATCGAAAATCATGAATTGCCCCGCAGGCACCGTGAAGTCGCATCTTTTCAGAGGTAAGGAAAAATTGTCGGTTTATTTTAAAAATTCAGGATATGACAAGTGAACAGGAATGGAAGAAATGGTTTGAATCGCAGCGGGCGGATTTCCCCGACGAAGGGTTTTCCCGCAACGTAGCCCGGCGGCTGCCGCAGCGAAAGTCCATGCTACCGCAGGCAGTGATGCTGCTGTGCGTGTTTGCCGGATTTGCCCTCACTTTCGCCATACAGGGCGTCATGCCTATCATAGAGCATCTGTACGCATTGGTTTCAGCCGTCAGTCAGTTGCAAATCCCCTCTGCGGCTTCCGTAGCAACCTATTTAGGCGGCGTCGCCATATTGGGATTGACCGGTTTTGCCGTGGCAACGACGGAATAAAATAGTAGTAATACGATTTTAGAAAAACGTGTTACGCACAATATTCTCAATATCAGGCATATAATTAATACGTAACACGATTTTGGAAAAACGTGTTACCCTAAACCTCAGTAACATATAAGCGGTGAATTGGCGAAAACGTCTATTTTCGTAAAAATGCAGCAAAAAATTGTTTTGAAACGAATTATTCCCTATTTTTGTGCTGATTATTTCAATCGAACCAATTTCTAAATGGATATATGTCACTCAAAATCAGTAAAATCATCATAACAGGTTTAGTAGCCGCCATTGGAACCTGCTTATCGGCTCAGAACGACGTTTTCAGCGCTGCTCAACGGGCAAAATGGCTGCAAAAAGCGGAAGAATGCAAACCGGTATTGGTTGAAACGCCCGTTCATCCCCTGCGTGTGGTAAAACTGCAACCCAATCCCGCGGCTTTTCCAGGTTGGGAAATGGTTGACGTGGCGGATATCAGCACTTACTCTGCCCATTCTGCCATTGAGCAATCAGGCGTCATCGTTGATTTCGGAACCCATATCACCGGTTATTTCAGTTGTGATTTTGAGTTGATGCAGCCCACAATGGCTTGTGACGCCCCGACGCGGCTCAAATTTACCTTTGGCGAAACGCCTGCCGAG
>JAISKR010000309.1 GCA_031260845.1 Bacteroidales bacterium | reverse complement strand
ACGGCTTGCCAATCGACCTTCTACTCCCGACGCATCAAGCGCGCCACGAATGATATGGTAACGAACACCCGGAAGGTCTTTTACCCTGCCGCCACGAATGAGCACAATTGAGTGTTCCTGCAAATTGTGACCTTCGCCCGGAATGTAGGCATTCACCTCCTTCTGGTTTACTAATTTTACACGGGCAACTTTACGCATTGCCGAATTGGGCTTTTTAGGCGTGGTGGTATATACACGTACGCAAACACCTCTGCGTTGCGGACATGAATCCAACGCCGGAGCCTTACTTTTATCTATTAGTTTACTCCTTCCTTTTCTTACTAACTGCTGTATTGTAGGCATAAAGTATCTCTTTCTTTATCTTAAATTTACTTTTCAAAATGGAGCGCAAAGGTACGGCTTTTTTTAATAAAAACAACAACAGGCAAAAAAAAAATCGTAATATGACCGGTCAAAATGAAAAAAATCAATTTTAACGAGATTGTTTTTGATGGTTAATTTATTGTATAATAGTAATTTAATGATTTATTAAGTTTTTTTCATGTATTATTTTTTTAATTGAATATAAATTGAAGCAACAAAATATCTATTTTTGCACAATCAAAAAATGTTTCACTTAAACCGGACTTGTGGAAAGTTTGCCTAAACACTTATTGTATCCCGCCGATGTTTTCGTGCAAGACAAGTCGTACCTTGTCAGTACGGTGTTGGGGTCGTGTGTGGCTGTATGCCTGTATTCCCCTGAGAAACAGGTGGGCACTATCAATCACTATATCCTGCCGTTGTGGAACGGCACCGACATTGAAACCATGAAGTACGGCAATCTGTCCATCATCCGCATTGTGGAAGGGATGCTGAGTTTCGGATGTGAGTACGGCAACATTGGAGCAAAGATATATGGCGGCGCAGAGGTGCTTACAGGCGCTTCTGCCCGATTTCATATCGGGCAACGCAACATTGCCATTGCCAACGAAATACTGAAAGAATTTCGTATCCCCGTCACTTTTTCCGATGTGGGCGGCAACAAGGGCAGAAAAATCACCTTCAACACGAAACCCGGTGAAGTGGAATGTTATTTAATCAACAGGCGACCACATTTGGACGAAACATTTATAAATAATATATGAATATAATGGTCATTGGTTCCGGAGGCAGGGAACACGCATTCGCTTGGAAAATAGCGCAAAGTAAAAGGGTTGAACAGTTATTTATCGCCCCCGGCAATGCAGGAACGGCACAGATTGGCAGGAATGTGGCTATCGGCGTCAATGATTTTGAGGCGTTGGGGAAATTTGCCTTGGCAGAGAACGTCAGTATGGTGATTGTAGGACCGGAAGACCCGTTAGTGAAAGGCATTGCGGATTATTTTGCCGGTCATCGGGAATTGCAGCATATCGCCATTATCGGACCGTCGCAACAGGGCGCACAATTGGAAGGCAGCAAGGATTTTGCCAAGCAATTTATGATTCGTCACGGCATACCGACGGCTGCATACCGCAGTTTTACCGCCAAGGAAGAAAATCAGGCGCAGGATTTTATTCGCAGCCTGCAACCGCCCTACGTTTTGAAAGCCGACGGTTTGGCAGCCGGCAAGGGCGTGGTGATTGTCCCGACGCATGACGAAGCGTTTGCGGAACTGCACGAAATGTTTGCGGGCAAGTTTGGCGCGGCAGGCAGCACGGTTGTCATTGAGGAATTTTTGTCGGGCATTGAACTTTCGGTATTTGCGCTCACCGACGGCAACAATTACGTCATTTTGCCCGAAGCAAAGGATTACAAACGCATAGGCGAAGGAGATACGGGACTGAATACCGGCGGAATGGGCGCTGTGTCGCCGGTGCCCTTTGCCGGAAAGGATTTTATGGAGAAAGTGGAGCAACGCATTGTACGCCCTACCGTGGCAGGATTGCGACAGGAAGGCATTTCCTACAAGGGATTTATCTTTTTCGGATTAATTAATGTCAACGGGGAGCCGATGGTGATTGAATACAACGTGCGGATGGGCGACCCCGAAACGGAAGTGGTCATACCCCGCATAGAAACGGATTTGGTAGAACTGTTTCAGGCTGTTGCCGACGGCGCTATCGGAACGAAAGCCATCCAAACCAATGCCCAAACAGACACTACGGTCATGTTGACGTCCGGCGGGTATCCGGAAGCCTACGAAAAGGGAAAGGTGATTACCGGATTGACGGAAACGGACAATGATTGCATCGTTTTTCATGCCGGCACGTCCGAAAAAGACGGTCAGGTGGTGACAGCCGGAGGCAGAGTCATCGCAGTAAGCGCTTTGGCTGACAGTATGGAGGCTGCCTTGGCAAAATCGAACCGGAACGCCGACGCCATTCGCTTTGCCGGCAAATACAACCGTCGCGACATCGGATTCGACCTCAAACCATTCATTAATCAAAACAGATAGTATTGATGCTCAACTTCTTTCGCTCATCCCGCACATTAGTCATTTTGATGGTTTTCCTTCTGGGAGGATTGACATGGATATGCGCTTTGCTGCATCCCGGATTGCAAATGGAGCCTAAGCATGAGATGGTGTTTGCACGTGCTGTGAATACGCTCTTTGCCGCAGCGCCTCAGTTGTCGGTATGGTGCGGCGTGCTGTTGACGTTGGGGATAGCGGTGCTGCACATTTATGTCAACCGGCTCAATCAGATAGACAAAGTTTCTTATTTGCCGGCGCTCTGTTATGTGCTGCTTATAGGCGGCGTTCCGGCTATTCACCAGTTCAATCCCGCCATTATTGCCGCCATTTTACTCATCATTGCATTCACGCAACTGATGGTTTCTTTTCAAAGCGAACAGTTGTCTTATGCCTATTTTACAGCACCCCTGTGCATTTCGCTGGCGGTGTTTTTCTATCAGTATGCCTATATTTTTATGCTCGTAGTGTGGCTGTGCATCCTGTTTTTCCGCCCTGTTTATTGGCGTGAGTGGGTTTTTTCCATATTGGGGTTTATCTTTCCTTTTGTCTGGTGGTTGAGTGGGTTGTTTCTGTCGGATAGCGATTATACACAGGTATTTGCCATGTTCAAAGATATGCTTACCTTTCCGAGCGTTGTTCCGGATTTGGACGCCGCTACCGTACTGTTTTTCTTCTTTGATATTGTGCTCATTATCATTTCCATCGGATACCTGTTGCGCTATATCGGCGCTAAAAAAATCATTGTTCGCAACAGTTACTATACGCTGCTGATGATTGCCGCATCGCTTTTCATCATGACGCTTGTCGTTCCTGACATTCTTCCGTTTGCATGGTATCTGATGGCTTTCCCGCTTTCGTTCTTTTTGTCCTATTTTTTAGCCAATGTTCGTTCATTTCGTTTGGGTAATATCGTGCTGTGGTCACTTATTTTGACGATTGGGATAGCACAAAGCATATTTTATTTGTCTTAGTAAATACTTGTTTTAAAAACAGTTAAATATTTTTTTGATTTTTTTTTGATTTTTTTCTTGTTTGTGAAAGAAAAAAGCCATACTTTTGATTTTTGAAATTTCAACAAATAATTAAGATTAATTATGGAAGCACCTAAAAATTTAATCATTGTTCCCTTTGATTTTACGCCAAAGGCTTATCAGGCATTGGAACATGGGGCTTTTTTGGCAAAAGCCATCGGTAAACAACTATTGATTCTGAACGTGGCAACCAAGGACAAAGATATTCCTGCGGCTGAAAAGAAATTGCATTTTATTGTTGAAGAATGTAATGAGAAGTATCAGATTACGCCGGAAATTCTGGTTCGGAAGGGCGCGCATCCATATTCCGTAGTTAAAAGCGTTGCAGAGGAATTAAATCCCTTTTTGGTGATTTTGAAACACAGTGGCGTCAGGGGTATCAAGCGTTATACCGGTATCCGTACCATTAAAATACTGTCAGGTACGGTGATTTCCTTTGTCGTCATTCAGGACGCACCCAAAACCGATACGCTGAAAAATATCGTTTTCCCAATCAATTTCCTGAAACAACATGATGCTAAATTGAAGCGTGTTGTATATTTCAGCCAGTATTATCCTGATGCTACCATGCACATTATCACCCCGTCGGGGAAGGATACCGAAAAGGAAAAACTTCTTGCCGCCAATTTTAAGGTGATGGCTAAGGCGATGGCTGACCAAAAGATTAAGGTAAATTTCATTACGCACGATAAGAAAAAAAATAAGGCTGAGGACATTATTGAGATTGCAAAAAATGTTGATGCAGACATGATTATGATTCCGACGGAAAAAGTTTCCACCTTATCCAAATTTTTATTCGGTTTGAGGGAAGAGAAACTCATCGCCAATGATGGAAAAATTCCGGTATTGTGCGTTCACAGTGAATCTTCAGTATTATAAGTTTTTTGAATTTTAAATGGAAGTAAGAGAATTAGTTGATAAAGACCAATTTGCAAAGTATTGCGGTATTGAATTAACAGAAGTATCCACAGGAACGGCGACAGCGAAAATGGCGATACAGCCCCATCACTTGAATGGCGTGGGAATCGTGCAGGGCGGTGCGTTGTTTACCCTGGCGGATTTCGCTTTGGCGGCGGCGTCCAATTCGCACAATGTCGTTGCAGTGGGCTTGGTTTCGAACATTAATTACTTCAAGGCAGAGTCATCGGGCACCCTGTATGCCAAAGCCCGCGAAATATCGTTGCGCCGTACCATCGCCTGCTATCATGTGGATATTACCAACGAACAGAACGAGTTAATCGCTGCATTTCAGGGGACAGTTTACCGGAAAAACTGATAAAAAAAGTTTTTTTGCAAAAAAAGGAAAAATAATTTGCAGGTAACAAAAATCTGCGTACCTTTGCACCGCAAAAATAAAAGGGAGCATAGCTCAGCTGGTTCAGAGCATCTGCCTTACAAGCAGAGGGTCGGGGGTTCGAATCCCTCTACTCCCACAAAAGAATAAAGCGCCGCAAATCAAGTATTTATGGCGCTTTTTGCAATAATTCCGTTCTATTCGAGTAAGCACAAGCCACCTGCGAAGGTTTACACAGGCAATCTGCATTATTTTGCCACAGAATAAAATCCCGGATGAAATTCGCAATTTCAGAAACAATAGCAAAAAATTAGAGGATATGCTTATCTTTGCAAAAATAATTATGTCTATTATTCATGTTATCAATTCGCAATTTATATGCCTCTGTTGCAGGCAATATGATATTAAAAGGGCTGAATTTGGAAGTGAAAGCCGGAGAAGTTCATGCGCTCATGGGACCTAACGGAGCGGGCAAAAGCACGCTGGCTGCCATTTTAACCGGACGTGACGGATATGAAGTCACAGAGGGTGAAATTTGGTATGAAGGAAGCGACCTGTTGGCGCTCAATCCCGCTGAACGTGCCCGAAAGGGGATTTTTCTCAGTTTTCAGTATCCTGTGGAAATTCCCGGCGTCAGTATGGCAAATTTCTTGAAGTTAGCCATCAATGAACAGCGCAAATCCAAGGGATTACCGTCTATGCCGGCTGCCGAATTTCTCAAAAGGATGCGGGAAAAAGCCAAATTGGTGGAACTGGATTCCTCGCTCATCAGCCGCGCAGTCAACGAAGGGTTTTCGGGCGGAGAAAAGAAACGAAACGAGATTTTCCAAATGGCAATGCTGGAACCGACCTTGGCTATTCTCGACGAAACCGACAGCGGACTTGACATCGATGCGCTTCGGATAGTTGCCGGCGGTGTAAATGCCTTGAAAACTAAGGACAATGCCACTATTTTGATTACGCATTACCAGCGTTTGCTCGATTATATCGTTCCCGACTTCGTACACGTGCTGGCAGGCGGGAAAATCATCAAATCAGCCGGAAAGGAACTTGCCCTCGAATTGGAAGAAAAAGGCTATGAATGGCTTGTTTCGTAAATCAAGTGCTTACCTCATGAACATGATACAAGACTCAGAAGGCTTTTCCATCCGTATTCCTGCCAAAACGCAGGCAAAAGAGCCTGTTTACATCCAAGCCCGAATGTCAGCCGACAGTCCTTCGCGTAACCGGATTGTCGTGGAAACCGGCAGTTCTGCCGATGTTGTGATTAACTATCTTTCCGAAGAGGTAAATATCCGTGTCGATGAACTTACAGAAGTGCGGTTGGAAGAGAATGCCTCTCTGAACATCGTGCTGTTGCAGCGATTGAACCCTTCTACTCATCTGAAAACGCATACGATAGTGAATCAGGCGGCGGACAGTATGATGAAGATACACTATATCGTCTTATCCGGCGAATCTATCGACAACAGGTTGCAGGTGAACCTCACCGGAAAAAATGCCGAACATATCGCACACGGTCTGACTTTTACCGAAGGTACGGAACATACGGGCAATCATGTACAGATAGTTCATGCGGCGCCCGAATGTCGCAGCAACCAGTTGTTCAAACACATCCTGTCCGGCACTTCCACAGGGAACTTTATCGGTAAGATTATTGTGAATAAAGATGCGCAGAAAACCACTGCCTACCAGCGCAGCAGTAACATTTTGCTCAACAATAAAGCCAAAATGGACATCCAGCCGCAATTGGAAATATATGCCGATGACGTAAAATGCAGTCACGGCGCCACTGTGGGGCAATTGGACAGCGAAGCCTTGTTTTATCTTCAAACTCGCGGCATCGACAAACAGGATGCAGAAAAAATATTGCTTCGTGCATTTGCGGAAGAAACACTCGATAATATTAATATTGAGAACGTTAAGAATGAAGTCATACAATATGTTAATCAAAAGTTAATAACTTCTTGAAATAGATTTCATTCTATTTTATACTTTTGGAACGGGAAAGTTTAAAAATTCAGACATGAAGAGAATACCTGCGGTTGTGGTGATAATTACCTTATTGGTTGCAGTTTGTGCGACCGATTCTTGTGTGCCTAAACGTAAATTTGCCGAGCAAAAACGTTTGCTTGACAAATATGAAGATGAAAATGACCGATTGATTTCGGAAAACGAGCAATTATTGGTTAACAATACCGAGTTGAATGCGCGAATGGATGCAATTGGCAGAAGTATTCGGCAGATGAAAGCCGATTCGCTTGATTTGGCAGACAAGATAGCCGATTTGCGTGCTGAGAACAAACGCTTGGAAGGCAAGTTGAATGAAACAAGCATTGCTATGCATCTGCTGAAAAAAGGCGCAGAGCAAGAGTCGTCGAAACTGAATATGCAATTAGAGGGTATTCAGGGCGATTTGCAAAAGCGGGAAGCGGAATTGCAGGCGCTTTCAAAAGAGTTGGAAGATAAACGTCGCAATTTGGCAGCATTGGAACAGGAATTAGAGCAACGCAACCGCAAAATGGCGGAACTGGAACGTATCGTTGCGCGACAGGACGCCGCCGTGAAAGCGCTTAAAGACAAGGTGTCGGCGGCATTGGTAGGCTTGGAAAACAACGGGCTGACGGTTTCCATTCGCGAAGGCAAGGTGTATGTGTCGTTAGACGAGAAACTGCTGTTCAAATCGGGCAGTATCACTGTTGACCCCGCCGGCGTGAACGCTCTGAAAAAATTGGTGAAAGTGCTCGAACAAAATTCCGACATCAACATCACCATCGAAGGGCATACCGACAACGTGCCGCTCACAGGCAGCGCGTCAATGGCGGATAACTGGGATTTGAGCGTCAAACGCGCCACCTCTATTGTTCGCATCTTGCTGGATGGCACCAAAATAAAGCCAAGCAGGCTCACTGCTGCCGGACGCGGTGAATTTATCCCCGTGGATGCAGCCAACAACCCGACGTCCCGCCAGAAAAACCGCCGCACAGAGATTATTCTGATGCCGAAGTTGGATGAATTGTATCAAATGTTGCAGTAGGGTTAGCCGGAAAAGACGACGAACTGACCTTTTCCACCGGAATAACGGGCAAACCTCTGTAACGAAGCAATATCTGAACAACAGCCAAAACGTCTTTTTCGCAATAGCGTGCAATGCGCGGCAAATCTTTTTCGTTCCAATAAACGCCGCACACCTGACTGCCGTCGATATCGTCTTTTGGTGAAGGAATGCCGAAGATATGAGTCAGCAATTTCAAGGAAGTGTAACTTTTGTAATCGCCGAAACGCCATAAATCCATCGTATCGAGAAAAGAAACTTCCCAAGGCTTTTTTCCGGCTATATTCAGCACAGCAGGTAAGCCTATACCGTTAATCAGCATTCTGCGGGCTATGTAGGGAAAATCAAACTCTTTTCCGTTGTGAGCGCACAATATCGTATTGTGCCGTTGTGCAAAACTTTCCAGCAGTTGATTAAACTCGTTCAGCAGTTGGCTCTCATCGTCGTGGAAACAAGATTTCACACGAAACGCCCATTCATTCTGCTGCCGGTATAAATAACAGGTGGAAATACATACGATTTTCCCAAATTCGGCATAAATACCTGCCCTTTCATATAACTGAGCAACAGTTTGTTCCTCTTCTTTTTTACGAAAGGAACCTGAAATGGTCTTTTCTTCCCACAAATGCTGCGAAGATTCGTCTAAAAGCGAGAAATCCGGATACTGGGGGACTGTTTCGATATCCAAAAAGAGAATATCTTCTAAATTAATGTGTTCCAACATGATATTACAAAATAAAATATCTGACGTTTTGTTTTTAATAAAACGTAGCAAAGGTAGGTAAAAAATTTAGCCCGCTTGTAAAAAATCGACGTCACGAGTTCATTTTGAAAGATGGGAATATAAAAAAAGTGTAACTTTGTGGCGCTGATGAAATGATTGCAATAGTGGTCATTTCATTTATTATAAATAAGATAGATAAAAATACATTATGGCACAGACGATAAAAGAATCCGCCTTGAAGTATCATTCTGAGGGCAAACCGGGGAAAATAGAAGTTGTCCCC
>JAISKR010000300.1 GCA_031260845.1 Bacteroidales bacterium | reverse complement strand
GAGCGAACTTGGTCGTAATTTAACAATTCTCCCTCTATTTCAGACGATTTTAAAATGTCGAAAGTAAAAGTGTTCAGCAAAGTTTCTTCTTTTTGCGAGAAACCGATTGTACTCATTATACCGTTCAGTTTTCCCTGCAAATACTTGACTTCGCCGAATAAATCTCGGATTTTATCTTCGTCCCAAACAAAGTTTGTCCAGTTTTCGTGTTGATAAATGTATTTTGCCATACTAAAATTTTTGCGAAGATACAACTTTTGCGGAGAATATGCAAATTATTTTACGCAAAAATGCGGAGAATATTTTGATTTTTCTACGCAAATCGGCATTCTACGTTTATCAAGAGGTCGGTGCAGCGTGTCGTCCACCGCTTGTTATGCAAGGCTCGGTTATTCATTGTTACGCTTCCGTGGCTTGGCGTCCGCGGTGTCCGGTTTACGAGTGACGCCGGAACCGGATAATGTTCTGTATTGAATGGGTGAAACACCGCTTATTTTCTTGAATAGCCGGTAGAAATAGGACATATTCTCAAAGGAAAGACTGAACGCAATCTCTTTGAGGCTCATTTCACCGATAATCAGCAATAACTGAGCCTTCTCAATTTTTTTCTGATTGATATACTGCAAGGGTGAACATTGCATCTGTTTTTTAAACAGGCGGATAAAATATTCGGGCGTCATATAATGCGCTTTCGCCAAATCTTCAATGTTGATATCCTTGCTCACATTCTCGCGGATAAAACGTATCGCCTTGTTGATGCGTTTATCGGTAATGTCCTGTTTGAAAGAAGCGTTGTTCAGAAATCTGGAAAACAGTTGTAGCAGAATGCCTTTCGTTTCCACTACGGAATAAAACGGAAACAGGTCATTTTTAGCAATATTCTGCATCAATGTGGGAACATTATCGTAACTGTCGGGATTGGATTGGCTTAATTCCATGTTCGGATGAATTTGCAACAGGCGCTTCATCAAGCCCATTTCCAACTCACCGGCGTTCACCTCAAAAGGAAAATTCAAGCGGTCGAAGATATTTTGTTCTTCGTAAATATGCACATAATAGAGTGTGAAACGGTCGTGATTTTCATAACTGTGCGTCACAAACGAAGGAATCAGATAGAGATGACCGGGTTCAATGGTATGCACGCCATTGGGCATCACCACCTGCGCAGAGCCGTTTTCTACCATATAGATACGCGCAAAAGGACTATTGACGCCCTTCCAGTTCCAGTCGGCGTCATGCTCTTTGCGAGCCACATTCAACAGTAACAGATTTAATGTTTCCTTTTTGCTCATATTTATTAGGGCTTATGGGTATAAACCTACGAACATTTCGTAGATCTACGAAATGTTCGTAGGTTCGTATTTATTTATTTTACGTCGAAAAATCCTCTTAACCGTATATCTTTGGACGAACTGCCGACGGTGACTCTGAACTGCCCCGGCTCTACCACCCGTTGCATATTCACGTTGAGGTGTTCCATCGCGTTGGAATCCAGTACGAATTGAACGCTTTTTTCTTCGCCCGGCATGAGTTCAATCCGTTGGAATCCGCACAGTTTGGTGGTGGGAACGGCTACGTCTGCAATCCGGTCGTGCAGGTAGAGTTGCGCCACTTCCTCGCCTTTTACTGCGCCCGTGTTCTTAATCCGGCACGTGACGGTCACTTTTCCGTCGGGACTGACGGTTTCCGGCGACACCGAAAGGTCGGCATACTCGAATGTGGTATAACTCAGTCCGTGTCCGAAAGCAAACAGGGGTTCGCCTGTCAGGTTGACATATTCGTCGCTGCGTCCTGTCGGCAGGTGGCGGTACGTCAGCGGCAATTGCGCTACCGTGATGGGAAACGTGACGGGCAATTTGCCTGCCGGATTGAAGTCGCCGAACAAAACGTCGCTCACAGCCGTACCGCCTTCATCGCCCAAGTACCATGCCTCGACAATGGCAGGCGCTTGGTCAAACCATGATTCCATCGTGACGGCGCTTCCGCCTACAATCACAACGACAGTCGGGACGCCGGTAGCCGCCACGCGGTTGATTAATTCTTCCTGTCTGCCGGGCAGGTTAATCATGGCGCGATCTCTGAACTCGCCTTCTTCAATCCCGACAGCCACAATAGCGACGTCGCTTCGGCGGGCTGCTTCCACCGCTTCTCTGAGGGATGCATCTTCACTTTCGCAGCCGACATTCCACACCAAATTGATGCGCCCGTTGTGCGTGTTTTCGTAGAAATCAACCTGTATATCATACGATTTTCCCTTTTCAAAGGTGAAAGGAACGGTGGTCTTTTGGTAAGACACTTTCTGCATCCGTTCAATGATGGGCTTTCCGTCAATGTACAAGGTGTAGCCGTCGTTCCCTTCGACGCCGATTTCATACCGTCCTGATACGGGCGCGGTGAGTTTGCCTGTCCAGCGGGCAGAATACCAGTCGAAATCAAGCAAATCCGGATTAGGTGAAAAGAGTGTCCACTTGAATTGGATTCGGGCGTCGGTGCGTACCATTTTAGGCGTGCCTTCCCACCGGATATTGTCGAAATATTCGCCATGCAAGCCTTTCTCGCCGTTGTACGACAAGTTGGACGAGGGCACTATCACGTGTTCGGGATGGATACGCCGACATCCCAATGCGTACTGAATCCGGGCGGTGGCGCCCATCTTCCTTTCAATCGCCTTCAAAATGCTGACTTTATCAATGCCGGGACCGCAATACCCGCCTAAACGCGCCTCGGCAGCGTCCTCGCCGATGACAGCGATATTTTTTATCGACTTGGATAAGGGCAGCGTGTGATTTTCGTTTTTCAGCAATACGATGGATTTACGGGCTGCGTTCAAGGATAATTGGCGGTGTTGTGGCGTTCCGTTCCATTTGACGGCTTCATCCGGATCAACGTAGGGATTTTCAAACAATCCCAAACGGAATTTGGCACGAAGTACGCGCCTGACGGCATTGTCGATAGCGGTTTGCGACACCGAGCCATCGCGAAAAGCGTTCAGAAACGGGATATGTTCGTCGTAATCGACCTGAAAAATCACGTCTAAGCCGTTGTTGATGGCGTCGGCGCCGGCTTCTTCGTAACTGTTGACGGTGTGGTGCAATTTATGGATAATGTTAACCGCGTCGGCGTCGGAAATGGAAAATCCGTCGAATCCCCATTCCTTTTCCAATTTATCGCGAAGCAGCGCGGTGCTGGCAGAACACGGACTGCCGTCGAGGGTGTTGTAAGCCGTCATTACGGAAGTCGATTTGCCTTCCAGAAAGCAGGCTTTGAACGGAACGTAATGCGTTTCTTCCAACGCCCGTTCAGTGAGCGGAATCGGATAACTGTCGCGTCCGCCGTCGCCGACATTCGCCACGAAATGTTTGGGCGTGGTGACGATGCCCATGTCTTCAAAACTGCGGACAAAAGCCACACCCATACAAGCCGACAGGTACGGGTCTTCGCCGTAGGTTTCCTCTGTGCGCCCCCACCGCACGTCCGAAGCCAGATTGACCACCGGCGAAAGTATCTGCCGGATGCCTCTGGTTTTACATTCGTAGGCAATGGCGGTAGATACGCTGCGCATCAACGTCGTGTCGAAGGTGGCGGCTAAGGCGATGGACTGCGGAAACGAGGTGGCGCCTTCCCTGACCAATCCGTGCAGGGCTTCGTCCACAGCAATGATTGGGATGCCGAGCCGTGTTTCTTCGACAAAGAATTTCTGTATCTCGTTGATCTTTTCGGCAGTCACCTTTGCCGTCACGCGGGAATCGTACTGCAATAATTGCTTATCGGCAGCATCCGACGCGCTGTTGGTGGCAATTTCCAAGCCGAAAATACCGTATTTCAACTGTTCTTTGCTCAGACTTTCGAGGTCGCCGGGCATCATGTACAGTTGCCAGAACTTTTCTTCCAAGGTCATCCTTTTCAATAAGTCGTTGACCCTTGTTTCAACAGGCAAAGCAGGATTCTTATAATCCGGCGCATCCTTCTTTTCACAAGCAACTACAAGCCATAGACACAGACCGGCTGCAACTAATAACGATTTTTTATTCATTGATTTAGGTATTGTTTATTTTTTTAAAACACGAATTAACGATTAACTATCAGTTGTATATGTCGGACATATCTCGTATCTTTGTGATTATAAACAAAATAATCATAAAAGATGAAAAAATATCAAACAGATTACCCGATAGGCAATGGGCAAAGATAGAAAAAAAAGAACAATCTACAAAATCCAGATGCTTTTGTAGATTGTTCGGAATTACTACTTAGGCAACAAATTACAAATCTGTTGATACCTGATTAATTATACTTGCCGGTATCCCACCATACTCTTACATTCACGCCGTCACCTTTTCCGCCGTTCAGGGCTGGATTAGATACATTGGCTTCGTTGTAATAGTATTCATTATCCACATAGCGAATTTTTTTGATAAACTCGCCCGGATTAACCGATCCCGGATAAGGATCTGCCACCGGTTTCAGATAGGCAGGCAAGCCTGTTCTTCTAAATTCTGCCCATGCTTCAACACCGTCAGGAAAAATACCCAGATATTTTTGCGTAATGATCTGTTCGTATTGTGTGTCGCGGTCGGTGGAGAAAGGCACATTGCCTCCATTTATGTAACTTTGATAATCGACAGGATTGATCTTATCTCCAAAATAATCAAAGGAAGCCTTGATGCCATTCTCATAGTGTGTTTGGGCATTGCCGGCTCCTGTCCATCCTCTCCATGCTGCTTCGGCAAGGAGGAAACACGCTTCGGAATAATTCAGAAGAACATTGGGAGAGGTGCGCGTATAAAAGGTTCCGCCAATATTTGAATTGAGAGTATTCGCGCCAATTAAATCCGCTGCGGACAAGCCGT
>JAISKR010000258.1 GCA_031260845.1 Bacteroidales bacterium | reverse complement strand
TAAAACAAATTAGAAATATAGATAATGTAAATTTACCTAATAATCTTTTTTTAAATTTATTATCCCCACTTATGCATCAATATTGAACTGAATTTTTCATATTATTCTTTAAATATTATTCCTTGTTGAGCGCAATATAGGTTGCTAAGTTGCATTGCCGCTCGGAACAGCATGAAATTTGTCATTTCATAAACGACAGTACATATTTCAAAATATTGCACAATGATAACCTACGAAAGTTTCGTAGATCTACGAAACTTTCGTAATTATCTATATTACATATACTTGATTATTTTTTATACATTTGTACTTAAAATTTGTTTTTTATTTGGAAATAAAAACATATCTTTGTGGCATGAATAAGAATAAATATTTTACCATAAAAAACATGAATAAATCATTGATATACAGTATATGCGTTATGATGTGTCTTGCGGGCTGCAAGTCCCATGCAGAGGAAACTACGACAGTTAATCGTCCGAATACAAAGACGATTAACACAAACTATGTGAGCAATCGTGCACCGCTTGTGCCCTCACAATTTATCAAACTTCCCGTTGGCAGCATCCATCCTGACGGCTGGGTGAAAAAAGTTCTTGAACTTCAGCGCGACGGTTTGTGCGGACAACTTGGAGAAATCAGCGCATGGCTCGAAAAAACGAACAATGCATGGTTAAGCAAAGACGGAAAAGGCAACCACGGCTGGGAAGAAGTGCCTTATTGGCTAAAAGGCTACGGTGACCTCGCTTACATCCTGAATGATACGGAAATGATAAAGGAAACCAAGGTTTGGATTGAAAGCGCACTCAACAGTCAGCGCGAAGACGGATACTTTGGTCCATGGATAGAGAAGAGGGGACGTCCCGACTTGTGGGGTAACATGATTATGCTGTGGTGTCTGCAATCCTATTACGAATATTCCGGCGACCAACGTGTAATTTCCTTTATGACCAACTATTTTAAATGGCAACTTCAATTGGACGACTCGTTATTTCTGAAAGATTACTGGGAAAACAGCCGTGGAGGCGACAATCTTTACAGCGTCTATTGGCTGTATAATATTACAGAAGACCCATTTTTGCTGGAATTAGGCGAAAAAATCCATCGTAATACAGCCAACTGGATGCAAGCCGACAATCTACCCAATTGGCACAACGTGAACATTGCACAATCGTTCCGCGAGCCGGCGACTTATTATCAGCAAAGCCACGATAATTCCCATTTGCAAGCAACATACAATGACTTTCATCTTATTCGCACATTATTCGGACAGGTGCCGGGCGGCATGTTCGGTGGCGACGAAAATTCGCGCAAGGGTTATCATGACCCGCGTCAGGGCGTGGAAACCTGTGGCATGGTAGAGCAAATGGCTTCCGACGAAATTCTTTTCCGCATCTCAGGCGACCCTTTCTGGGCTGACCACTGCGAAAAGGTTGCCTTCAACAGTTATCCGGCAGCACTGATGCCCGACCTGCGGTCTTTGCGTTACATTACTTCCCCCAATATGGTGGCAAGCGACGACCAAAACCACCATCCGGGCATTGACAACGGCGGTCCTTTCCTCATCATGAATCCCTTCAGCAGCCGGTGCTGCCAACATAACCACACGCAAGGATGGCCCTATTACGCCGAAAACCTGTGGATGGCTACGCCTGACAACGGATTGGTTGCGGTTTTATATGCTGCCGGCACAGTGAATGCCAAAGTAGGCAAAGGAAAAAACGTAGTGTTGGAACAAAAAACCAATTATCCCTTCGATGAAACAATCCAAATTGCGGTCAAAGAAAGCGATAACGCCGTTTTTCCCCTGTATCTTCGCATTCCTGAATGGTGTGATAGCGCTAAAGCCGAGGTAACAAGCAAAGGAACTTCCTTGGGAATATACATGAGTGTATCAACTTCGGAGCAAAAGAATTACATCAAAATCGTCAGAAATTGGTCTGTTGGCGATGTGGTAACGCTGCATCTGCCCATGCGTCTGACAATGGACAAATGGGAACAGAATGGCAACAGCGTCAGCATCAACTACGGTCCGCTCACCTTTTCCCTTCTGATAGAGGAAAATTACATCAAAAAGAACAGTGCTGAAACCGCCCTTGGCGACTCAAAATGGCAAAAAACAGCCGACGCTTCCAAATGGTCGTCTTACGAGATTTTGCCTGCCTCGGCATGGAATTACGGATTAACGTTTAATCCCAATCGTTTGGAAGAATCGTTTGAAGTCGTAAAAGAAAAATGGGCTGGAGATGACTTCCCATTTACCACGCAAGCCATACCTTGGCGCATTAAAGCCAAAGGCGCCAAAATTCCCGACTGGACAATCGACCAATACGGACTTTGCTCTTTCGTACCTCAAAGCCCTGTGTCCACCACAGAGCCGGTAGAAGACATCACACTGATACCTATGGGAGCGGCACGGTTAAGGATTTCTGCGTTTCCTGTAATAGCAAGATAAAGCAAACAAACAAGCATTGAAAAATTTTAAATTGTAATTTTTAGTTTGAACCGGATATTTGATTGATTTTTTGTACATTTGTATTTAAAATTTGTTTTTTATTTGGAAATAAAAACATATCTTTGTGGCATGAATAAGGCAACAAAAAACAGCGGACTTGATATAGTATAAAAACGCATAGCCATGGGATACCTTATAGAACCGGAAGGAATTAATTTTATCATCAATGAGAAACCATTGACCGATGGAGAAGACAAGGCAATCAGCAAATATATAAAGGCTGATAAAGCAAAGAGAAATCCTCATTTGCCTATTGTCCGAAAAACAATAGGCAGGAAATGGCAAGCCATTATCCTGCTTGTCTTTTCATTGTCAATTGTCAATTGTCAACTGTCAATTGCCCAGATTTTTCCCGTGAACGTCAATACGCAACTTGCGCCGCCGTATTCGGTTTATTTGGCTGACTATGCGGCGCCGGGTTGCGAACAGTTGCGGGTAGTGCTGATTCAGCGCGATATGACGCAGGCGTCTTATCAACTGTTTTTGCGCATGAGCATTTCTCTCAACGGACGGGAGATTATCCGCACATCCGGTAATTACCGTCCTTCGCCGCTCACCGTTTCGCCGGGTGTGCCTACCGTAATTTCCGGCAGCGACCTGTATCATTATCTTGACCCTCAGAATATGGATTTTACCGGATACAGCCGCGAGAGTTACATTCGTACCAAATCCCTGCCCGAAGGTCAGTATCAAATCACCTTTACCGCATTCGACTATACCCGCCCCGATGTGGCGGTGAGTCAGCCCGGAATGACGTTCTGTTATCTGATGAAAGCCGAACCTCCGCTGCTTAATATGCCGCCCAACCAGTATGTACAGCCCGCCATGCCGGTGCAGAGTATGCTGTTCAGCTGGCTGCCGCGCACCGTTGCATCGCCCAACTCTTACAACAGTACCGAATATCTTTTGGAACTCTTTGAGATACGTCCCGCAGGCTACAACCCCAACGAGATTGTGAACAGTACCCGCCCTGTTTTCACAACCACGCTTAGCTCGCCGCAGTATATGTACAACATAACCGACCCGCCGCTTGCGGTCGGGATGCAGTATGCGTGGCGCGTACGCGCCATTGACGTGCAGGGACGCGACGCTATCCGCAACAACGGTTACAGCGAGGTATTTACGTTCACGTATGGCGACGCGGATGGCACCGGCACGGAAACGCCGATTTCCGCCGCCGTAGCCACAGACTTTACGATAGAGCCGGCAGGCGCCCGCCGTGCCACCGCCACGTGGACAACCAACCCCGATATTGACGGTTACAAACTGATGTACCGCAGACTCTCTCCTCCTTCGGGAGAAGCGGAGGGGGCTGTATGGAAGGAAGAACAGACGGCTAAAAATACTTTGGATATCAACGGGCTTGTACCCGGCGCCAACTACGAAGCGCGACTGCAAAGCAAACAGGGCACGCGCTGGGGTGGATACTCCGACCTTGTAACCTTTACCATGCCCGAACTGCAGGTAATAGAGTGCGGCGACGCCTACGCGCCCGACCCGGAACGACTGCACCGCCGACCGCTGGAGGAACTGAAACCCTACGCAGAGATTGACGCGGGCGGTTTTCCCGTTACGGTGCTGGAAGCCACAGGCAGCAACGGACACTTTTCCGGACGCGGTTACATACAGGTTGCCATGCTGGGATACGTGAAACTGAAAGTAACGTTCAATAATATTTTTGTAAACAG
>JAISKR010000244.1 GCA_031260845.1 Bacteroidales bacterium | reverse complement strand
AATAGAAACCTACGAAAGTTTCGTAGATCTACGAAACTTTCGTAGGTTGTGTTTTATCCCGCTCGGCTTTAAAAATTCACTGCGTCTTTCAGCGCTTTGTAGCCTGTGCTGCTGGCTTTTAGCATCATGCCGTTTTTCAGGTAAACGCGATAACTTTCCTTTTCGTACAGTTCAATCTTCGACACGCCGTTCACATTGACAATGTACGAACGGTGTATGCGGATAAACTGCGACGGCAGGTTTTCCTCAAAGTATTTCATCGTTTTTTCTTTCAGGAATGCGTTTTTGCCGGTGTGCAGTTTCACATAGTCGCCGTCGGCTTCAATGTAGTCTATATCGTTCACCGGCACAACGTGTATCTGTTGACGGTCTTTGACGGCAATGCGTGTCAGGGTTTCAGGCGTCGGCAATGTGGAAATCTGTTGCAACGTCGGCAAAACAACAGGCGATTCTCCCGCAGTCAACCGCGACAAGGCTTTCTGCACCGCCGTATCGAAACGTTCTTTTGAATAGGGTTTCAGCAGGTAATCAACGGCGTTCATCTCAAAGGCGCGGATGGCGTACCGGTCGAAAGCGGTGGAAAGGATAATGTCCGGCGGATTGTCAATCAGTTCGAGCATCTCAAAACCTGTCAGTTTGGGCATTTGCACGTCAAGGAAAAGCAAATCCGGCGTCAGTTCGCGAATGAGTTTCATTGCCTCAAAGCCGTTATCAGCCTCGCCCACCACCTCCACCTCGGGATAGGCTTGCAAATAGTGCCGTATCAAATCGCGTGCCGGCGCTTCGTCATCAACAATCAGGATTTTTATCATTTCGTTTATTCAATCATTATTCTTTTCCGGCAATCACAATCACAAATTCCCCTTTTATTGCCGGTCGTGCGTTCCATGTTTCCGCCTGTTCTGCTGCCGTAGCGCGGACAGTTTCCTCGTATATCTTCGTCAACTCGCGCGAAACAGACACACGACGGTCATCGCCGAAACAGGTTCGTATCTCCGCAAGGGTTTTGAGCAGTTTGTGGGGCGATTCGTAGAGTACGATGGTGCGCGACTCGGCGGCTAATTCAGTCCAACGCTTCTGCCGTCCTTTTTTGGCGGGCAGAAAACCCTCGAAACAAAAGCGGTCGCAGGGGAAACCTGAGGCGACCAAGGCGGGAATACACGCCGTTGCGCCGGGCAGGCACTCCACCTCAATGCCCTGCGCGATGCACTCACGCACAATCAAAAATCCCGGGTCGGAAATGCCCGGTGTGCCGGCGTCTGAGATGAGCGCAATCGTTTCTCCGCCCGCCAGCCTTTCCGTCAACGAGCGTAATGCGCCGTGTTCATTGAATTTATGGTAGGCTTTCAGGGGTTTGCTTATCTCAAAATGCCGCAGCAAGTGGCTGCTGGTGCGGGTGTCCTCTGCAAGAATGCAGTCTGCCTGTTTCAGCGTTTCCACTGCGCGAAAAGTCATATCGCCCAGATTGCCGATGGGCGTCGGTACGATGAAAAGTTTACCCATATCATTGTCAATTGGCGTGTTTCCGGTGGACAAGCGCAATGAATTTTTGCACGTTTTCATCCTCCGTATTCCACTTGAAATCTGCAATATGCCCCAATGCTTCGGCAAGCGAACCTGCCGTGTCCAATTTCTTAATCGTGTCGTTGTAGAGGTCGCCGTTGCCACCAAACAACTCGCGAATGTACAAAAATCGTTCGTTCAAGCCGATGCCGGAACTGATAGTGTTCAAGCGGGCGCCTTGCAATTTACCTGCCAAGTCTGTTACCGGATTTTTCTGTGCAAGGGCTTCATTAATAGGGTTGTAGCCTGTCGGACGTATTTTGTCGGCAAGAATGCCCGATTCCCCTTTTTGGGTTGCACTTTCAGCCGTCTTTTCGGGCTTGGCGGGTTTCTTTTCCGGTGCAGGCACGGGTTTGACAACAGGCGGTTCCGGCGCCGTTTTTTCCGGCTCAACCGTCATCTGTTCCGGTTCGGGAACAGCCACAGGCTTTTGAACCAATGTTTTTTCTTTATCCACTTCGGCTAACTGCCTGTGAATAAGTTTTAATTTCAACAATTGTTCATAGATACCCTGCGTTTTGGTCAATGCAAGGTCTAATTCAACATCTGCGATATTTTCCTGTTCGTGAATACGCGAAATCAGCAATTTCAGGAAACCGAGTTCCTTTTTGAGATATTCCGTATATTGTTGGTGTAGCATAAAATTTTACCTGAATAAATGTACAAAACCGCTTTTTGAAACTTTTGGCGACGAGCCGGGCACTTCGGCGGTGTAAAAATAGACGCCTTGCGCCATTTCATCGCCGTTTTGCGAACAGCCGTCCCATTTGCAAGTCTTCGCTGTGATGCTGAATACCAACACGCCCGCACGGGTAAAGACTTTCAGCGCAACGGCTTTGCCTTCGCGTGAAGTTACTTCAAAAAACTCGTTCTCTCCATCGCCATTGGGCGTAAAGACGTTGGGCGCTATGATGGAATCGGTTGTAACCTGTGCGGCACAAGCGTTTCCATAAGTCCCCCCCCAAACGGATGCAAAGCACATCAATGTAAGTAAAATTACAAATAACCTGCTGGTTTTCATTTGTTTAAAATGATGCTTTTTATTCTCCGGCATACAACAAAAATCATTGCATAACAATTGACAAAGATAATTTTTATTTTTCCGAAAAACAAAGTAATTTTGACATTTGAAATCAAAATAATTTCGGTGGCAACAAAAAAATCATTTGAAGAGCGCGTTATACTGGGCATTGACCCGGGTACAAACATCATGGGCTACGGCTTGATTGTTGAACGCAATGTCGGTCATGCTGAAATGCTGGCGCTGGGCGTGTTGGAATTAAATAAATTTGACGACCACTACACTCGCCTGAAAGTCATATTCGACCGAACCATTTCGCTGATAGAGCAATACCATCCGGCGGAATTGGCGATTGAAGCGCCTTTTTTCGGCAAAAACGTTCAATCCATGCTGAAATTGGGACGTGCGCAGGGAACGGCAATAGCAGCCGCACTGTCGCGCTCGCTCGCTATCTACGAATATGCGCCCCGCAAGATAAAATTAGCCATCACCGGACAGGGCAACGCTTCCAAGGAACAAGTGGCGCTGCTGCTGCAACGAATGTTCAGCATAACGGAAATGCCCAAAAACCTTGACGCCACCGATGGATTGGCTGCCGCTGTCTGCCATTTCTACCAGAAAAAGCCACAATCGGACACGAACGCGCCCACCGCCCATGTTGCCAAGAGTTGGAAGGAATTTATCGCAAATAATCCTAAACGGATTAAATAGCCATGTTACCGATTGGTAACATGGCTATTTTCGCCTGTTTTACAATTCCCTCACCCAAATATTCCTGAAACTGACTGCGTTCCCGTGGTCTTGCAGTTTCAAAGGCAGTTTGTCGTGGGAGATCGGAAGAGCGTCG
>JAISKR010000215.1 GCA_031260845.1 Bacteroidales bacterium | reverse complement strand
ACCCGCGTTCCTTCCGCCGAAACAAAATCGGGATGGAAACTCAAAGGCGATGTGAAATTTGACGAAGTGGCGCCCAAATGCAGTTATATCACGCCGGTTCCGGGGGGCGTTGGTCCGATGACCATTGTTTCCCTGCTGCGAAACACATTGCAGGCGGCAAAAACGACTGTCAAAAGATAATTTGTCAAAAATATTTTATAGTCGATAAAATTTCGTATTTTTGTATCCTGAAATGCGTAATTTTTTTATCATATTATTGGTAGTGTTGGCGATAGCGGCTGCGGCTGTATCGGCGTATTTTGTATTGCTGAAAGAGGAAACCACAGCGACCGTCGAACATTTTGACGCCATTCCCTTGGATGCAGGCATTATTGTTGACATTCGCGATTGGGATTCTTTCCATGGCTTGGTGGCGGAAAATTCTTTCTGGTTGCAACTGTGCAAGATAGCCTCGTTGGGGCAACTGAACGATGAACTGGAACAATGGGACGCTTTTAGCAGAAAGCAGGATATGGCGGCGATTTTACGCGGTCATCTTGTGTTTTCCCTGCATCCGGTGGGCAAAGATGAAATGAACCTCATTGGGTTTGTACGCATGAGCGCCAAGGAAACCGACCATCTGAAAAATGCTTTTAAGCAGCAATGGGCAGGAACAGCCACGACTACCACCCGCGAATACGATAAGACTACCATTACCGACGTGGCTTTTACCCGAAAGGAAGATGCGACGCTCAATTTTTCATACGCTTTCCGCAAGGGCTATCTGATATTTTCCCGCTCAACGCTCTTGCTCGAAAATGCTTTGCGGCATTTGGACAGCGGCGAGGATATTACGCGACAGGGCAAATTAGCCGATTTGATGCGCACTGCCGGCAAAAATGCGGCTGCCAATCTGTATCTCAACTATGCGCAAATGCCACGTGCGACGCAGACGCTGTTTCACGCCGACCATTTCAAAAGCATTACGCCGGTGGTCAATTTTGCAGATTGGACTGCCTTAGACCTGAATCTGAAACCGGAATTGCTGCTGCTCAACGGCTTTACCGCCAGTGATTCCAAGTCCGACAAATGGCTTGCCACGCTGCAACGCCAGCAACCGCTTCCGATAAGCCTCACAGACGCCATGCCGCCTACGACTTACGCATTTTTCTGGATGGGTATCCAGCAAATCAGTCAGTATTTCGCCGATTACGGCACTTATCTCGGCAACAACAAAGATTTGTCGTACAAAAGGGAACTTGACCGAATTGTAAATACCTACCACTTCGACCTGCAACGCGAATTTACCGAACAGTTTGAAAACGAGATGGCTCAGGTTTATCCCTATCTGGGACAGTTGTCGCAGGAAGGGGATGTTTTTGTGCTGTTTCGCATCAAGAGCACGTCTGCTGCCCTTGCCATGATAGAAGATTGGCAGGCAAATGTCAGTGAAGCAAGCGGAAAGAGGCTTGATGAAATGCGGCAAAAGTTACAATTTGATGAAAAACTGGCTTTTACCGCCTATCATATTCCTTTTGACGTACCGGGTGCGCTTTTCGGACAGTTGTTCGCGGGAAAGCACGAGTGGTGCGCGGTGATGGACAATTACCTGCTGTTTGGCGCCACGCCTGAGCATCTCAAACGATACCTGCACTACACCGCCCTGCACGCCAGCCTGCAAACCGATTTGACCTACGGCAGGCTTTCCAACGAATTTGCATCACGTTGCAACCTGATGTTTTACTGCAATCCTTCCGAGTCCAACAGTTTTTTCAAGCAAATATTCAAACCCGATGCTTTCAAGGAATTGGAAGCCGCCGAAGAAGTCGTGTCGCAGGTTCATGCGGCTGTATTTCAGTTGAGCACGAGTGGCGAAATGTGGTACAACAACATTTTCGTCAAACAGCAGTCCACCGAGTCCATTGCACGCTCTGCCGGCTTGCAAACTTCGTGGGAAAGTATGCTGGACACCGCCATCGCCTTCAAACCGCAATTGGTGCAGAACCACAATACCGGCGAAACGGAAGTGTTTGTGCAGGACATGGCTGGAAACGCCTGTCTGCTGAACAATATCGGTCGCATTCTGTGGAAAACGCCGATAGCAGACCCGATTCTGAGCGCTGTCTATCAGATTGACCTGTACAAGAACAACAAATTGCAGATGCTGTTCAACACGCGCAATCATATCTACTTGGTGGACAGATTGGGCAATATGGTGGATAAATTTCCCATACGGCTGCCATCGCCTGCTGTTGGCGCTATATCGGTATTCGATTACGAGAAAAACAGGGATTACAGAATAATGGTAGCCTGCGAAGACCGGAAAGTATATACTTACGACAAAAACGGCAAAATTGTTGCCGGCTGGCAGTTCAGCCAAAGCGAACACCCGGTGCAAACCGAAATTTATCACCACCGTGCAAGCAATAAGGATTATATCGTCTTTGCGGACAAATACAAGGTTTATATCCTCGACAGGCAGGGGCGGACAAGGGTTTCGCCCGAATACAATTTTCCGGTCGGCAAACATACAGCCATTGAGTTGAACAATGCAAGCCTTGTGATGACCGATACCGTTGGTACGCTGCATTTTATTTCCCTTGCCGACGGCAGTATCCGCAAACAGACCATTAAAAAATACTCACCGGCGCATTTCTTCGATTTTCGCGATGTGGATGGCGACCGGCAAAACGATTTTATCTTTGCCGACGGCGACAAAATAGAAGCCTTCCGGCAGGATGGCTCACAGATTTTCAGCATTACTGCCGACGAAACGGTAAGTATGCGCCCCAATATCTATGAGTTTGCAGCCAACGACATGAAAATAGGCATTGTAGCGCCGCGAAAAAACCTGATTTACCTCTACAACAGCAAAGGCAAACTGCAAAAAGGCTTTCCGCTCACCGGAAGCACACTGTTCTCTGTGGGACGGTTGGACAAACTAAGCCGCAATTTCAACCTGTTCGTCGGCAGCAGCAACAATTTCCTGTACAATTACCCGATAGAGAATTGACGGTTATATGGTTGTTATACAATTGTTATATATTGTTATACATTGCACCATACGGCAGCGAGCAATTCCTTTTCTCCGTTTATCCTTTTATCCTTTTCTCCGTTTTACCATTAACCATTAACCATTTCCGTAACGTCTTCTTCTATGCGGAGGTTGTCGATGATGAAATGTTGGCGGG
>JAISKR010000177.1 GCA_031260845.1 Bacteroidales bacterium | reverse complement strand
AGGGAGAAGCATCAGTCCATAGGATTTGTCCCTACTATGGGGGCTTTGCATGAGGGGCATCTGTCGTTGGCGGCGCGTGCCCGAAAGGAGAATGATATGGTGGTTGTCAGCATATTTGTCAATCCGACACAGTTCAATGACCAAAGTGACCTCGCCAATTACCCCCGCACATTACAGGCGGATGCGGACAAGTTGAAAGCGAGCGGCTGCGATTTGGTCTTTGCGCCGTCGGTGAAAGAGATGTATCCCGAAAAGGATACGCGAACTTTCGATTTCGGGCTGTTGGACAAGGTGATGGAAGGCGCCTTTCGCGCAGGACATTTCAACGGTGTGGCGCAAATTGTGAGCAAACTCTTCGACGTGGTGCAGCCCCGCAGAGCCTATTTTGGCGAAAAAGATTTTCAACAATTAGCCATTATTCGTTATATGGCACAGAAATTGCAGTATTCCATTGAGATAGTGGGTTGTCCCATCGTTCGCGAAGCAGACGGTTTGGCGATGAGTTCGCGCAATGTACGGCTTACGCCTGCGCAAAGGAGAATCGTGCCTGTGATTGCCCAAACGCTTTTGGCGAGCAGGGGAAAAATCGTGCATACGCCGTTGGATGAACTGAAACAATGGGTGACCGACACTATCAACCAAACGGAAGGATTGAAAGTGGAGTATTTTGAAATAGTTGACAAAAATACCTTGCAAGCGGCAGATATTTTCCGCGTCAATGCCTTACAGGGCTGTATTGCGGTACACGCAGGGAATATCCGGCTTATAGACAATATATCATATTAATTTCATGCAAATAGAAATTTTAAAATCGAAGATTCACAGGGTGACTGTGACGGAAGCCAATCTCAATTATATCGGCAGCATCACCATTGACGAGGCGTTGATGGATGCAGCCAACCTGATTGAATTTGAAAAGGTGAGCGTGGTGAATATCAACAATGGCGAGCGCTTTGAAACTTATGTCATCAAAGGCGAACGCGATTCGGGCGTCATCTGCCTCAATGGACCGGCTGCAAGAAAAGCGGTGGTGGGCGATATCGTCGTCATCATGTCGTATGCAAGCATGGAGTTTGAAGAAGCCAAAAAGTTCAAGCCATCCATCATTTTCCCCGGCACTTCCACCAACAAAATCAGTAAATGAATCCGAAAATAAAAAAAGCGCTTCAACTGACTGTTTTTTTGCTCATTGGAGTGATGTTGCTTTATTTTGCCTTCCGCGGCATCGACCTGAACGAATTGATGATGCATCTGAGAGAAGCGGATTTTACGTGGGTGGCATTATCCCTTGTATTTGCCGTATTGGGACTTGTTTTCAGGGCTATCCGGTGGAAAATGCTGATGGAGCCTATTGACGCCCATCCCAAGGTTATCAACATACTGCACGCCATCAATGTAGGCTACCTTGCCAATTTCGTTTTTCCGCGCATCGGGGAGATTACCCGTTGCGGCATTCTCAACCGCACCGACAATCTGCCTGTTGACAAGGCTTTTGGCACTGTCATTGTAGAGCGGCTTTTCGACGTGCTGATGGTGTTCGTCATGCTGGCGCTGATGTTGATACTCAATTTCAAACTGATAAGCGGTTTTCTCGTCGAATATATTTTTGAACCCGTTTCCCGAAAGTTACCTGAAACTTCGAGCACTTTGTGGGTGGCAGGCGGCATAGCGGGCGTCGTCATTTTGTTTTACCTGCTGTTCAGGGTGTTTCGCAAGCAATTGGCAGGCAGCGCCGTATGGCAAAAGGTAAAAGGCTGGCTCAAAGGAATACTTGACGGCATCCAATCGGTACGCAGGATAAAACATTTTGGATTATTTTTTACGCTCAATGTTTTGGTCTTTGCCATGTATTTCATGCAGACCTACTTAATGTTCTTCGCTTTTGAAAGTACCTCTTCCTTAGGGCTGTCAGACGCCCTTTTCGTATTGGTTATTACCACCTTGGCAATGATAGTGCCGGTGCAGGGCGGTATCGGCGCCTATCACGGCACGGTTTCCATCGGTTTAACTGTCTTCGGACTGACACGCATGGAAGGCATGGTTTATGCCACCATGTCGCACACCACCACTTCGCTGCTGTTCATCCTCTTAGGCACCATTTCGTTGATATTTGTCTTTGCAAAAAAGCAGCCGGAGAAATGATTAGATGCCACTGTGGTCAGCCACACTCTCATCGCCTAACAAGTCGTTCATTAACAAACTTATACACAATAAAATACCTAAAAATTAATTTGGATACAACTACAAATTTTTGTAACTTATGCAGTCATAAAACTTGCAAATTATAGGAAAGATGGATGGTTCTACACTTCTACAAGGGCATTGGACTCAAGAACTATTCCCTGACCGGCTCGCTACCCAACCATATTTCCAACAGTCCGCCGCGGGCATAGTCGTCATGGGTGAATTGGAGTTGGTGGAGAGGGTTGTTGTTGAACATTGCTTTTTGAATGTAGCAATTGGCTTCGGAATTGTTGTGCACCTTGATTTTAAATTCTTTTCCATTAGAATAAGCCGGATTCAATTGGATGGTGATTTCGTCGAATACGGGGCTGGTGATTTCGTACACCGGCATTTGTGAGCAGGTGCCTTGCAGGCTGAACAGTCCCAGCGACATCAGAGCGCTCACGCCTCCCATTTGCCCTTGGTCTTCGTCGTGTCCGCCGTAGCCTGCATCGGGTGTTACAGCACCGTAGGCTTGTGCGTTCACTTTGCGCACCCAATACTGCGACAGCCAAGGCTTTCCGGCATAGTTAAACACGTGTGCATTGGAGCATCCGGGTTGGTTGGCGTAACTTACGTGTCCTCCGCTGTATCCGAACACGAAATCGTCTTTCTCGGATTGTTCAAAGGCGTGGTTCAACTTCGCGCAGAGGGCGTCGTTACCGCCCATCAGTTGCGCGAGGCGGGGTATATCGTGGGAAACCTCGAAAGTGCCTTGCCAAGCGTTGGCTTCTACCCAACCGTTGCCGCTCAGCGGGTCGTCGTGCAGCCAGTTGCCTTTTTCGTCTTTGGGGAATATCAACTGTTGGTCGGGGCGGTAGAGTTTTGTCCATCCCTGCGAGCGTTTGAGATAATAGGCGGCTTCCTTTTTCTTTCCCATACGGGCAGCCATTTGAGAGAGCGCCCAGTCTTGAAATGCCGCTTCCAACGAAATGCCTGCATTGCCCGGATAATAGCCATTGTCGATATAGAATTGAATTTCTTTTTTCCCACCCAGCATACCTCCGGGTTTATGGCTGATGACCATTGCCTTGAAGGCTTGTTCGGAAGTGGTTTTGGTCAGCATCTTTTTCTGATAGGCGCTTACGATAAGAGGCGTAGCGGGGCATCCGGTCATGATGTAGGAATATCCGCCTGCTACGGGACCTCTTGGCAGTTGTCCGCCGTTTTCGGCGTATTGCACAAGGCAGGCGGCGAAATCGTCAAGCACTTCGGGCCATGCCAAGCCCCAGAGGATATTCAGGTTCCACTGCGTAAGCCAGAAGGCGTCGGAGTTGTAGAGGTGAAAGCGAGGCGAACCGTCCGGATTTTTGGGAAGCGTTCGCATCTTGAAAATAGCGTTG
>JAISKR010000173.1 GCA_031260845.1 Bacteroidales bacterium | reverse complement strand
TAGAATTGACGCCCACGTATGCCAGCGGGTCGCGACCTGCTTTCACGTATGGAGGAATATCCTTGCGCACTTTTGAGGCGCCGGCAATCATCACATGCGCACCGATGCGAACAAACTGGTGTACTAATGCGCCGCCGGCTATAATAGCCCAGTCGCCGACTTCCACTTCGCCTGCAATACCTGCATGGCTCACAATGATGCAATGGTTACCAATCCGGCAATCGTGGGCAATATGTACGTATGACATCAGCAGGCAGTCGCTGCCCACTGTCGTCTTTCCCTTGGCTTTGGTGCCGCGGTTGATGGTCACACATTCGCGGATGGTCGTGTTGTCGCCTATTTCCACAGTGGTATATTCGCCGTCGAATTTCAAATCCTGCGGAATGCCTGATATCACTGCTCCGGGGAAGATAAGACAATTTTTGCCTATACGAGCGCCATCCATAATCACCGCATTGGAAAAAACCGTTGTCCCGTCGCCGATTACCACGTCTTTGGATATGCTTGCGAAGGGTTCGATGGTCACATTTTCACCGATTTGCGCCTCCGGATGAACGTAGGCTAATGAATGTATCATATTGATAATAATTTTAAGATTCTTTGGTTGTTTTGATGATTTGAGCGGTCAGTTCGCCTTCTGTCACCAATGTTTCGCCGACATACGCCTGCGCCAGCATGGTAGCAATACCGCGTCTGATTTCGCCCACTAATTCCATCCGTATAATCAGCGTGTCGCCCGGCACCACCATTCTGCGGAATTTTACCTTGTCCACTTTCAAAAAGAAGGTGAGATAATTTTCCGGATCGGGCACTGTGCTAAGCACTAAAACGCCTCCCACCTGCGCCATAGCCTCCACTATCAAAACGCCCGGCATGACGGACTGTGAAGGAAAATGCCCTACGAAAAACGGCTCGTTCATCGTGACATTTTTCACGCCTACTATCACGTTGTCTTTGCAACTGAGTATTTTGTCCACTAACAGGAAGGGCGGACGGTGCGGCAGAATGTTTTTCACCTGTTCCACATTGTGCAATGGCGGTTCGGAAGGGTTATAGTGCGGAATCAGCGATTTAGCCATCTCTTTTCGGATGATTTGCCTCAATTGGCGTGCCATCTGATTGTTGGCGGCGTGTCCGGGGCGTGTCGCCACGATGCGTCCCTTAATCGGCTTGCCCACCAAGGCGAAATCGCCGATAAGGTCGAGCAGTTTGTGACGGGCAGGCTCGTTGTTGAAATGCAGATCAAGATTGTTGAGAATCCCTTCCGGCTTGACCTGAATTTTGGGCATATTGAACAGTTCCGACAGGCGGTCGAGTTCGGGTTGTCCTACCGGTTTGTCGGCAATGACGATGGCGTTGTCCAAATCGCCACCCTTGATAAGATTGTGCTGCAACAGCGGTTCCAACTCGTGCAGAAACACGAAGGTGCGGCAGGGGGCTATCTCCTGTTCAAACTCATCCGTGTTGCTGAGGGCGGCATACTGATGCCCCAGCGTGCGCGAGTTGTAGTCAATCATCACGTCGATACTGAACTGGTCGTCGGGATAGATGGCTATTTCCACGCCACGCGACTTGTCGGCATAGACGATGCGTTCTTTCACTTCAAAATATTTTCTCACTGCGTCCAACTCAACGATGCCGGACTGCTTGATGAGTTCAACGAAAGGTTGCGCACTGCCGTCCATGATAGGCATTTCGGGACCGTTGATTTCGAGCAGGGCGTTGTCCACACCCATGCCCCACAAGGCGGCTAATACGTGCTCGATGGTGCTCACGCGCACACCGTTTTCCTCAATGGTGGTGCCCCGCGAAGTGTCCACTACGTTTTCGGCAATCGCCGAAATGACCGGTTGGTCTTCCAGATCAATACGTTTGAATTTATACCCTTGGTTATTGGAAGCCGAGCGAAGCGTTAACTCCACCTCTACGCCCGTATGAAGCCCTTTCCCTTTTATTGAAACGGGCTTTTGAAGAGTATGTTGTTTTACCAGCATATTCAATGAATTTGGTTACTCAAAAAATTTTGCAATGATACGGATATTTTGGCAAATATCATGCATGAAAAGTAAATTTCTCGTTATGATTTAATCGTAATAATTTGTATATCAAAGCAAAAACCATCCCTGTAAAAGGATGGTTTTTTGTTTTTTGTAGGACGTGGCGTCCATTTTTCAGGCTTTCGGATTGGCTCCCCATTTGTTGTCGCCCGACTGGCTGTTGGTGCAGGACCAAACCAGCAGAATGATTGACCCCACTAAGGGTATCAAACCGATGAAATACCACCATCCGCTTCTTCCAACGTCGTGCAATCGGCGGACAGTTAAAGCCAACACTGGAACAATGATAGCCAACATATAACCCACATACAGGATAATGCCCAAAACAGGTATTAAACTCAAAATACCAAGGACAATCCCCGCTAATAAATTGAACAAAACGAACATCCAAAATTCTTTTCGCCTTGCTCTTCCTGAAAAATCAGCATACTGTTTCCAAACTTTTAAATACCATTCCATATAATTATAATTGATAAATTGCCCTACTCTGTTAAGGATTTTCGGTTCCTCCTTCGCATCCATTCAAAATGATTAGTGCGGGACAAAAATATTTATTTATTTTGAAATAATCAAAATATTTTTTATTTTTCATGAATATTTATAAAATTTTCATCAATTATTTACTCGGCGTTAACTTTTGATTTGCGTGGCAGATACATTCATGCCGGTTTTTTGCCCGTCGGCGTACAGATAAAAGCCTTTTCCGGCTCTTATGCCATTGCTGTGCGCCCTCACCAAGCGTTTAAGCAGCGGCGATGCTTTGAACTGGCTTACCCCAAATTCATTGTACAGTTGGTCCATGTAGCGCAAAACCTTGTCCAAGCCTATTCTGTCGGCTAATTCAAACGGACCGTGCTGCATTCCGAATCCTCTACGCATAATCGTGTCAATATCCTCAACGTTGGAAACGCCTTCTATCAGGGTGTTGCAGGCTTCGTTGATGAGAGTGACAATCAGGCGTGTGCTGACGCTTCCGGGCGATTCGTTCACCGTGATTCCTTCCTTGTTAATCATTTTCGCAAAACGATTGATGAGTTGGTGCGATGGCTCGTTGGTTTGCAGTCCGCATACGATTTCCACAATCCGCACATTGGAAGGGGTAGTGATGAAATTCAGCGCCAGCGCCCTTTCCGGATGCTGCATTTCTGCGGCTATGTCGGTAATCATCAGAGTAGAAACGCTGCTGGTGATAACCGTTTCGGCGGATACGTAATTTTCGAGTTTTTTGAACATTTCAATGCGTTCCGTGAGGGGATTATCGGAACTTATCAACTCGATAATCAGGTTGCAGTCGCGGATGGCTTCGTAATCGGTAGCGCCTTTGATGCGCGACAGAATGATTCTCTTATCGCCCTGTGTAAGCCCCCAACGGTTGATGATGGCGTCCAATTGCGCGTTGATGGCTTGTATCACCTCGTCCACACGCTCGTTGCTCACTTCCACAAAGACAACCTCAATACCCGACTGGCTTACGATGCGGGCAACCTGCTGTCCAATGTCGCCGCAGCCTATTAATCCGACTTTGTGAATCAAGCCTTGTTTGCTGATTCTCTTGTTTAACGCAAATTTTTCTAATGATTCTGACATGGGATAAATGATTATTTGTGAGCCGCTTGATTGGAAGTAACTGCTATCATGGTGATAATATCTTCTGCGGAACAGCCGCGCGAAAGGTCGTTGATAGGCGCCGCCATGCCTTGCAAGATGGGTCCGATGGCTTCGGCGTGAGCGAATCGTTGCACTAATTTGTACCCAATGTTGCCGGCTTCCAAAGTCGGGAATATGAGGACATTAGCCTGTCCTGCAATGGCGCTGCCCGGCGCTTTGCTGGCGCCGATGGCGGGAATAATGGCGGCGTCTGCCTGCAATTCGCCGTCGATAGCGAGGTCGGGCGCCGCCTCTTTGGCTATCTGCGTGGCGTTTCGCACCTTATCCACCATTTCATGGCTTGCGCTTCCTTTGGTAGAGAAACTGAGCATGGCTATTTTCGGCTCAAAACCACCGAGAGCGCGGGTTGTCTTTGCTGTGGTAACGGCTATCTCTGCCAATTCGCGGTCGGTAGGGTTCGGATGCACAGCACAGTCGGCAAACACCATGATGCCGTCGTGTCCAAATTCTTTGTCTTTGAGTATCATGAAGAACACGCCCGACACAACGGTAGTGCCCGGCAGGGTTTTCACATACTGAAAGGCGGGACGAAGCACGTCGCCGGTGGCATTCATGGCGCCTGCCACTTCGCCGTCGGCGTCACCGGCTTTAATCATCACAGCCCCCAGATACAGCGGGTCTTCGATGAGTTTTTCGGCTTTCTCGTCCGTTAACCCTTTCGCTCTGCGCAATTCCAGCATCAGATTGATATAGTCCGCTTTTTTGGCGTGGCTTTTAGGGTCAATGGCGAGTGCTTTGCCGATATTTTTCAGCCCAAGCGTGGCGGCTTTCTGCTGAATGGCGTCAGGATTGCCCAACAGCGTAATCCGTGCGATGCCGTTTGCCAGCACATAATCGGCGGCTTTCAAAGTCCGCTCTTCCAAACCTTCGGGAAGCACAATTTGTTTCCCCTGCTTTTTGGCATTTTCAATGATATTCCGAATAAAATCCATATTTTTTTTAAAATTAATTGCGCGGTAAAGATACAACTTATTAATAATTCTGACTACAAATTCAGTGATAATAAAGTTTCACCATTGACATTCAGCACTTTCAGCGTCATATTTTTGCCCTTTTTGCTAAGCACCATTACGGTGGCGTTTTTGTCATAGTTGCCTCCGCCTATCACCACCGGAAAATTGTTGCCCTCTTTTCCTTTGGGAATATAGTTGAAATTATGAAGATGAGCGTTAAAGCAGATATCGAAATTGGCTTTGGCAAGGATGCCGCCCCAGTATTCGCGGCAGGGATTGTATTTTCCGCCGGCATACACGGGAATATGGTGAATTAAAACGCGCTTTGCGGCAGACTTAAATTCCTTGGAAGCCACCTCTTTCCGCAGAAATTCCGCTTGGTCTTTGCGATATTGGGTAAAATCATTCAATCCGAAATATTCTGGATGGTCGTCCGGTTTATCTTCGCCGCAATCGAGCACTACAAAGCGTGTGTCGCCGATATTGAAAGCGCCGTAGGAATGTTCTCCCCTGCGTTCGAGCAAATTCCACAGAAACAGAGAGTATGCGCCGCGTGTTTCGTGATTTCCGCGGATATAGATGCTTGGCACATTGGTAGCGCCTATTCCTTCGCTGTAATGCGAGATACTGCGGACAGCAAGCGCCTCAGTCTGCACGTCGGCAATGCAGTCGCCGTTGAAAAACACCATGTCGCAGGGAATGTCCTTCACCTGCTCGTGAAGGCGGTCGAATAACCCGTAATTATCGTGAATATCATTGAATATCAATGCGGTAAAATCCGTTTGTTTGTCATCCAACGTTTTGAAGTTGAATATTTTGCTGATAGCCGTATCGCCAAATTCCTTTTTGTAGGGCTGATAGAGAGTAACTTCGCGCGAACAAATGCGATAATAGTAGCGTGTGCCGGGTTGCAGTCCCGTCAAGCGGATGCGGTTGGTCGTATTGTAAGCCAACTCTTCGCCTTCCACGTAAGCGCGGACTTTGCGAAGATTCAGACTGTCCGTACCCACTTCCACCCAACTGTGGCAGGGAACATTGCACAGCCACATCACGGTGACGCCATCCTGAGAAGGCAGTTGCAAGTATGCCGGTGTGCGGAAAATCGTATTTTTGGGCGTTTTCAGGCGCACATCCGCAAAAAGAGGCAGATGGTCGGAAGCGAAAGGCTCAGACGGAACGCCGTTTTGCCATACGGAATATCTGTAACCCTTTGGCTTGTAACCGAAAATATAGTCAATGGTTTGTTTTGCCTCATTTGCAGGAAAGGTGAACTGTTTAGGATTGCTCAATGTAACCCATTTTTCCGCAAATGCCGACAATACAGGTGATTCAGGCTTCGAGTTGATATCGCCCGCAAGAATAACAGGTTTGTCGAAGTCCTTGACAGCCTCATCAATGATGGCTACTGACGCTTGCCGGTCGTCATTGGTGAGCGAGAAGTGGGTGCAGCAAAATACGTACTGTTCGTATTCAACTATCAGCAAAGAGCGGCGTTCTTCGCGTCCGGGAAGCGGAATACGTTTCCACGACAAGGGTTTCTTCTTCGACAATACCCCGATGCCATATTTACCGCCATCAAACGGAATGGATGCTCCGTAAACAGCGTACATTTTCGTGAGTTCAGCCAGATGCGACAGTACATCCACGCCTTTGCTGCGCTCGGTTACGCTGTCCAATTCCTGCACGGCAAGCACATCAGGCGCCAAACGGTCAATAACGTCAGCAACCCGTCGGTAATCCACGTTGCCGTCCAACCCGCGGGCGTTGCAAATATTGTAACTCATCACCCGAAGGGTATTTTCCACACGCGACTGGCTGTATCCGGTCAAAGTGCCGAAAATCAGCAACATTGATAAAATATATCTTCTCATTTTATGATTGAATTTGATATGTGCTGCAAAAAATAGTAATAATTAATGGAATAGAAAAGTGGCTTTGCTTTCCTCGCCTTTCAGCAGACGGGCTATGTTTGCGTGATGGGTGGCAAAAAGAAGTACGCATACCACTACTGAAAAGATTTTTAGCGAAATGGAATCCGGTTTGAAAATGAAGATGATGGAAACAGGAAAGGCTGTCCCCATCATGAGCGAACTGACGGATGCGTATTTGCTGATGCACAATGTCAGAAAAAACACTGCGATAGACACAAGGGTGGCAGGCAAATGAAGCGCCAACAGTATGCCTACGGCGGTCGCTACGCCTTTTCCCCCTCTGAAACCGGCAAAAATCGGAAAGATATGACCTGCAATTGCCGCAAATCCTAAAACCAACTGAAACGTAACCAGCGCATTGCTGCCTGCTTCATACACAGGCGACAGCAACCCCAATTTGATGGCTGCAAACCCTTTGAACACATCAATCAACAACACCGGAATGCCGGTAGCAACGCCCAACACCCGCATGGTGTTGTTGGTGCCTGCGTTTTTACTGCCGTGTTCGCGAACATCTACTCCGTGCAAAGCCTTGCCAATCCACACAGCCGACGGAATAGAGCCTAACAGATAGGCACAAATCAAAATAATACCATTGGTCAACATAATCTTCTTATTGAATGTAAATAATGTGTATAACGTTTTTCTGTTGAATGTAATATACCTTTTTGGTCGAAAGAATCTTTGCGCACACAACCAGAGGCGTGTATGATACTGCCGTCGCCGCAAAGGATGCCGACGTGTTTCACCTTTCCCTGCTCATTGCTGAAAAAGGCTAAATCGCCGCGAGCAACGTCTTCAAATGCAACCGGTTTTCCGCAATTTGCCTGTTGGGAGGCGTCACGGGGCAGGGATTTCCCGACCATGCGGCATACTACCTGCACCAAACCGGAACAATCTATCCCGAACACCGTTTTGCCGCCCCACAAATACGGGGCGCCGAGGTATTGTTCTGCCAGCATCACCGCGTCACGACCGGTTATATCGGTGGCGCCTTCTTCTAAGGTATAGGTTTTTCCGGCAAACCGGAACGGCAACTCATGGAAAATGCTGCCTCCGGCGAGATATACCGTCACATTATCCGGCATTATCCGGCAGACGGTTAAAGGACGGGATACAATATGTGATTTTTCCCAATCCTTGCGGGGATAGGGTGGGGGAGAGGCTTCGTCGGCGAGTGTAACCATATTTGCGGACGTCCATCCCTCGTAGTCGTCCGAATGGGTACGAATACGAAGCCATCCGGCGTTGGCTTGCAACACCGAAAAACTGTCGCCAAACAGCAACTGCGAAACCATTTCTGCGGTTTCCGACGGCTGCGCACGCATAGCGACACTGCTTAAAAGGGATATTCCCGATGACGTCATGTATTACATAATTGCGCCACAAAAGTACAAAAAATATAATAATCAAGAAAGGTTTGTGTACATCCCTGATAAAGAGTAACGAAAAAGTGAATAATTACGTTTTTTTTTTGAATAAATACATTTTATTTAAATAAAATCCCTACATTTGTCAGATAAGTTATGCGAAAATTACGCTATCTGTAGCGTTGTTAGTCTGTTGTATTTCAATAAGATGGAATAATGAAGAGAAGGTTTTATTTAGGTTTGGTTGAACGTTTTTTTGTGGTGTTTCTTTTTGCAATGTCAAATTGTTTCTTTTTGACGGCGCAACTTACACCAGTCGAAAAATTGACTCAAGAAAATATTTTAGCCATGAGTTTTGACGAATTGTCTGCCTATCCGTTGGAAGACATCGTTAAAATATCAGAATTGGTGGGGATTCCCATTGATGATTTGTTCAATATGCTGTTGAACAAGGATGTTGCCATTGCCTCCAAGCGGGATGAAAGTTATTTTGACACGCCTCTTTCTACCTCTGTTCTGACAGCCGAAGACATTCAACGCTCCGGAGCGCTTTCTATTCCCGAAGTATTGCGATTGCTGCCGGGTGTGATTGTGCGCGAAAAAACCAACGGCAACTATGATGTGCATATTCGCGGGAGCAACAATATAGCCGGTCAGCAGAGCCTGTTTTCCGAAAATACCATGACTTTGGTGATGATAGACGGACGAACTGTATATTCCTTCCTTACCGGCGGCACGTTTTGGGAAGCATTATCTATCGGAGTGTCTGATATTGAACGTATTGAGGTAATCAGAGGGGCTGCCAGCGCCATGTACGGCGCCAACGCTGTAACGGGTGTAATCAACATCATCACCAAAAAGTCTGCCGGCGACAGAGTTTGCATTGAAGCCAATACGTCTTTGGGAGGGATATTCAACGGTGCGAGTCCTGTCAACGGAAGGGGTGCAGGTCACCAGAGTTTGTCGTTATTGAATAATGTGAATGAGAAGTTTAAATATAGAATATCAGGTAATTACAATTACAGAGACCGGGCACAATCGGATATTTTTTACTATCTTACTCATCCGGTGGCTGCGGATGGAATTTCCGCCAGATATTATCCTGTTGACTCGGCTGTGATACAGGGGATGGATCCTGAAAAAATGTTCAAGGATTCCAACAGAGGGCTGCAATCATTCGGCGTCAACGGGTTGGTGTCCTACACGATCAACGAAAACGTACAGTTCGACTTGACCGCCGGAATACAAAATTCCACCGCCATCTCATCCAATTTGGATTTGTATTTCTTTGCTCATTCCGAACGGCAAAGCGCATTGCAATATGTCAACCTGCAATCGAAAATCTACGATTTCAACATCCATACGGATTACACATGGGGATGGGGCAATATAGCAGGCGGTAGTCCGGGGCTTCGCACAGACCAGTCCAATTTCAATTTCGATATCGAATACAGCCATCAATGGAGCCGGGTAACCATCAGTCCGGGGCTTAATTTCTCTTATATTACCAACAATGGAGAGTCGCATCCTGAAAATCAATCGTATTTTAAAGGTACGCAGGTGTTGTACTCCATCGCACCCAGCATACGGGCGGATTACAAGCCGGTTGAGAAATTGCGGTTGAGCGGAGCATTGCGGTTGGAGAGCAATAAAGTGCCTGAAAAACCGTATCTTACGTGGCAATTACTGGGTAATTACAAATTCAATGAAGGCAGCCTCGTCCGTGCGGTCTATTCACGCGCCAACCAGAGTCCGTTCATGCTCAATGCCAACAGCAATTCGTCTGTTTTCATGGAAAATCCCATGGTGGGAAACCTTCCGGTAGAAATACGGATGACCGGAGAAAAAGACCTCAAACTTGTCGTGGCGGATATGTATGAATTAGGCTATCGACAACGTATCGGAAAGCGTATCCTGCTCAATGTCGAATTGTTCCATTCTCAAATGAAAAACTTCGGTATGCCGGAACCGGAAGAAATGCGGCTGCAAGGTTCTCTTTACCCTCTCACATACAACCCGGTACTTTTAAACTATAA
>JAISKR010000169.1 GCA_031260845.1 Bacteroidales bacterium | reverse complement strand
CCATCGAATCGTATGGAATCAACGTCAATCCGATGCTGGAAAAAGCGGGATTGCACTACAACAACGGCAAAAATACCGTTTCATACGTGGGCATGATATTTTTTGAACTCTAAAATTTTTCCAAATCCTGTTTGAGAGCCGCCATTTTAATCGCGGTCACTGCTGCTTCTATGCCTTTGTTCCCCAATTTTCCGCCTGAGCGGGCAAGCGCCTGTTCCTGATTGAGGGTGGTCAGCACGCCGAAAACGACAGGCAGACTGTTTTTGATGGACACCTGCGTCAATCCGTAAGCCACCCCTTGGCAGATATAATCGAAATGCGGCGTTTCGCCCTGTATTATGCAGCCCAGACAGATGACGGCATCCACAAAAGCGTTGTTTGCCATGATTTGCGCACCGCCTGACAATTCAAAACTGCCCGGCACATAGCGTACAACAACATCGTTGACGTCGGCGCCGTGTTGCAGAAGCGTTTGAACGGCGCCATCGCGCAATGCAAAGGTAATCTCGTTGTTCCATTCAGATACCAAAACGCCAAACCTCATCCCCTCTGCCGAAGGAATGGCGTCAGGCTGGTATTGCGAAAGATTTTTAGTTGCCAATGTGGGATATTTTACTTGTTTTGCTCAATTTCCACGCGGGTAAGGTACTTGCTAATGTTCCTTCCTTCGGTGCTGTTCGGATATTCTTTTCTGATGATTTCGTACAATTCGGCGGCTTTCTTGTATTCTTTTTGCTGTTCGAGCAACAAACCAGCCCGCAGCAGGTAAAGCGGCGAAGTGAAATCGTTTTTCCGGTTGTTGGCGGCTTTTTTGTAGGAAGACACAGCCTTGTCCGTTTCGCCTAATTCGGCGTAAGCATCGCCAATGCCACCCAATGCCATGCTGGACAAAATCACGTCTTTGGAACTGAATTTGCTCAGGTAATTGATGGCTTCCTCGTAGTCGCCCAAACGCAGGTAACAAATTCCGGCATAGTATTTTGCCAAACGTGACGAAGGCGTAAAAGCATAATCATCAATGATTTCGATGAATCCGGGATTATTGCCGTCGCCGTCCAATGCACGATTCCAATCCTCGTTTTCATAAGCCCGTTCAGCCGGAAACATCTGCTCGGCGGCTTCAACAGACTTTTTCTCAACGTAAAAACGCTGAAAAGCAAGGTACAGCACTACGGCAGCCAATAAAATGCCTACTGCCCAGATGATTTGTTTCTGGTAATTTTCCAGAAACTGCTCAGCCTTGGTTAGAGCGTGTTCTACACCCTCTACTCTTTCTTCTACTTTTTTATCACTATCTTTTTTGGACATACGAATATTCGGTATTTAAAATTTTGCGCAAAAATACATAATTTGATTGATTTTCGGAAAATATTTTCAAAATTTATTAAAATCATTTCGGCTGCACTTTGGATACCAATTGATAATACAGCCATGGAATGTATCGTTTGAAGTAAATCATGAGCAAATCTATCTTGCCGATATACACTTCTTTTTTATTTTTTCGCACGGCTCTCATGATTTTTCGGGCGCAGGTATCGGCTGTGATGCCGTTTTTCTGCCCGTGATCCATGATGCCGTGTGGCGTTCCGTCTTTGGTGAGGGCATGAAGGGATACATCGGTGAGAATGCGCCCCGGACAAACGATTGTGACGCGGATGCCCTGTGTGTGCTGCTCTGCCCATAGCGATTCGTAGAATCCGTGCAGGGCGTGCTTGGCAGCCGAATAAGCAGAGCGCACCGGAAAGCCGAAAAGCCCGACAATGCTGCTAATAACAACGATATGACCGGCGCCTTTGGCTGTCATGGCGGGCAAAAGTTTTTTGGTGAGTATCACGCCGCTGAAATAATCCACTTCCATGATGCGGCGGTCAACATTCACGTCGGTTTCAATCACCGTCGAGCGTTGGCTGATGCCACCGTTGTTCACTAAAATGTCAACCGTGCCGAATTGCTGCAATACCTTGTCGGCGACCGATTCAATCTGTTGCTGATTGGACAGGTCGAGCGGCATGACGGTACACCGGTCGCTGTGAGCGCAGGATGCTTTCACCCGCGCCAACTCGTCTTCGCGCCGAGCCGACAGGATGAGCCGTGCGCCCGTCGCCGAGCAGCGATATGCCAGCGCTTCGCCTATTCCCGACGATGCACCTGTAATCCATACCGTTTTCCCTGCAAAATACTGACTGCTCATGTCCGTTTATTCTTTATGTCGCCCCTGCAATACGTTGCCTACGTCGCTGAGGTGCTTGTTGCGGGCTGCGAGCAACACCAACAGGTGATACATCAGGTCGGCTGCCTCGTTCAGGAATAACCCGTCGTCGTTGTCTTTCGCTTCAATGACGACTTCCACCGCTTCTTCACCCACTTTCTGGGCAATTTTGTTGATACCGCTCTTGAAGAGTTTAGTGGTGTAAGAACCTTCCGGCATTTCTTCTTTTCTGCGATGAATGAAATCTTGCAGATACTCAATGAACGGAATGCCGCCCGACCGATTGACTTCGCCAAAGCAAGTGTCGGCGCCGGTATGACAGGTTGGACCACGCGGATTGGCTTTTATCAGCAGGGTATCCTTATCGCAATCGACAAGAATGTCCACCACGTCCAA
>JAISKR010000076.1 GCA_031260845.1 Bacteroidales bacterium | reverse complement strand
CGTTCCCACAAAGAACAGCACCAAAATGGTGGGTTCGGTAAAGATGCTGCGAAGTTCTTCGCGGAATATCAGGAATAAATCGAAGATGGCTTTTTTCATGCTGGTGTTGTTAATATTTCTGCCGGTTGTTTCTTCGCCATTTTCTTCAATCGCGGTAATAACGGGATAGGGAACAACACGAATGCCGCCAATATCAGGTAATATCCCAGCACGTTGAGAGCGGACAAGCCGTGCATGGCTACGTTCATATAGATAAAGAGGTAATACCTTATCGGAAACGCCCACGAGAACATTTGCAGCGGGGCGTCCATGATTTCTATCGGAAAGGTAAGTCCCGAAAAGGAAAGCCCCAGCACGCCCGCTACTCCGGCAATAGTGAGCGAGATGCTGAAATTTCTAAGCAGGCTGAGCATGAAAATGGCTACCGCTTGAAAAGCAACGACCATCGCTACGCCGGCTACCTGCATGGCAAAGAAACTGCCGTTGCACGGGAAATGCAGAAATTTGAAGAATAGCGTGTTTCCGGCGCATACCATCAGCGAAAACAGCAGGGTATAAGGCAGCAGTTTTCCGGTCAATGCCCACACGATAGAGCCGCCTGCCGTGTCGAGCCACTGGGCGCCGTCGCGTTTCATGTCGATGCCCATCGCGTAAACGGTGGTCAGCAGAACAAGGATGCACAGCAAACCCGGCGACAGAATGACGGACAGGTAAATCGAGTAACTTGTCCACGGATTGGCGGGGGTGTGAAAATCCGTTGCGACAGGTTGCACGTTGGCGGCAATTTCCACAGGCGACTGTCCGCGCCCTGCCCGCATACCAATGTTGAGCGACGCCGAAGAAAGGGCGGTAATGGCGGAAAGGTCGCGCATGACCAACGAGCCGCCGATGAGGTAGGTGTTGGTGGTGTAGAAGGCTATCTGCGGCTGCCGTCCCGCCATGGCGTCGGCTTGCAGATTTTTGGGAAAGATGATGAACCCGAAAACGTCCCCGCTTTGCATGGCGCTTCTGCCTTCGTGATAATCGGAAAAGTGCGCGGCTATCCTCGTTTGCGGCGATGCGTCTATCCGGCGAATAATAGAGCGCGACAGGGCGCTGTTGTCCAAATCAATTACCGCCAAAGGAAGTTGTCGGGGCATACCCTCGCGTGTGAGCGAAGCAAAAAAGACATAACAAAAGACAGGCAGCAGCAGTGTGATGGTCAGATATACCGGCTGTTGCAGCATACGGCGACATTCGCGACGAAGAACCGGAATAACACCCCGTTTTTCGTTACCGGAAATATTTTCGTCGTATTGATTGGTATCAGACATTTCAATTTCTTAATTCTTCAATTTCTCAATTTGATAAAGCGCCGACATACCGGGGCGCAGTCCTTCGACGTCTTCGACAGGCTTGGCGCGTACCTCGAATGTTTTGACGTCAAATTCGCCGGTCGCTTTGGTTGCTTTCCAAGTGGCATAACTGCCCAACGACTTGATATAAGTTACCTTGAATGTCAGTGTGCGATTGCCCAACGCAGGGATGGACACTTTCAGTTCCTTGCCGATGCTGAAACCCGGCAGCAGGTCTTCGCGGATATTGAACGTAGCCCAAACGTCGTCCAACCGAAGGATGCTCAGGATGGGCGTGCCTGTGCCGACTAACTCGCCGGCTTTGGGGTACAACTCGGATACTTCGCCTGCAACCGGCGAGGTAAGGCGTATTTCCCGCAGGTAGGATTCCACTTCGTCGCGTGCGCCTTTTGCACGGTTTACCATTGCCAGAGCCGCTTGCTTGTCCTCTGCCTGTGCGCCGTTCAGCGCCATGTCATATTGCGCTTTGGCGGCTTTGGCGGTAGCCGTGGCAGCGTTGTACTGCGCTTCGGCTTCGTCGCGCTGTTGGGTGGTGACTACTTCCTTGGCATACAGGTTTTGTACGCGGATAAACGATTTGCGGGCAATATCCGTTCCCACTTCGGCTTTTTGCCACATTTCGTAAGCGGCGGCAATTTGTTCGCTGCGCGTTCCGCCGATGGCTTTGCGATTCTGCGCTTCGGCAGCGGCAACGGCAGCCTGCGCCTGTTCCAACTTAGCCAGCAGTTCGGGACTGTCGAGCAGCAGCAAGGTGTCGCCCTTACTGACCTGTGTGCCTTCCGACACGTAAAATTCGCTGATGCGCCCGGGTACCTTGCCCGACACACGTACTTCCGTGGCTTCAATCTCGCCCTGCAATATCAGAGGTTCGGGGCGCAACATGAACCATCCGGCAACCGAAAGACCGGCTATCAATACGATTAAGCCTATAAATCCGACTAAAAGATTGTACTTTTTCATTGATGATATTTTTATTTAATCTATTTTGTCCAAACGCCGCTAACTTTTTTAAGATATGCTTCGCTCAGTTCCGTTTCTATTCGGGCGTCTATCATTTCGGAATAAGCCGAAAACCACGCCGTTTGCGCTTCCAGTACACCTGCTACCTGCACCATGCCTTCCTCAAATCCCATATTGGCATAACGCAGATTCTCTTCCGCCTGTTCCAGATTCTTGTGGGCGCTTACCGAGCGTTGGGCTGCCTCTTTGATGCGCAGACGCGCCTGTGTGTATTGCAGTTCGATTTTTTCGGACGCCTCTTCGCGTTTCAGTTGGGCAATGTTGCGTTCGCTACGGGCTACATTGACCGTTTGGCGGTGTTCCCCCCAATGGAAAATAGGCACCTGCAAGGCTACCGCTACCGTAAAATTCCCCGCAAATTCGGGCATAAATCCATTGTAAGGATTGGGATTGGCGTACAGATACCCGGCTTTAAGCCCAAGAGTAGGCAAATGTCCCGCCTGCGCTATCTTCACTTTCGATTCCGCTATTTTCCCCAGATAATCGAGGCTTTGCAGTTCGGCGCGGTTGCGCCATACGTCGGAACTGTCGATTACCGCCGTCGGCAAAGCGCCTTCAAACGTTTCTTCCAAGGCTATGTCGCTGTCCAACGGCATACCAATCAGGCGGCAAAGCGCCATCTTTGAGAGGCGCAATCCGTTGTTGGCTTTGGTAAGCGATACATTTACCTCGTTCGTTCTCACTTTCACTTTCAGCACGTCATTTTTGGTCGCCATTCCTTCTTCCTGCAAGGCTTCGAGATTGGCTTCCAACTTGCTCATCAACGCCTTGTATTCGTCGGCAATGCGCACTTTATGCGTCAGCGACACCACCTGCCAATAGTTTTCTTCGGCGCTGTAAAGCGTTTCGGTCTGTTCGGCGGTCAGTTGCGTTTTGGCAATGGATTGGGCGAAATCCGCTATCCTGTTGAGTTCGCGTATCCGTCCGCCCATATACAGCGGCTGAGTCAATCCGATATTGGCGAGCACAGTGTTGTGCAAAGGCAGCGAAAACGCATCTTTGGGCAGGTAGGCATAGTTTTTCCACTGTACCTTTTCGGGATTGACTTTCGGGTTGAACGGTTGTCCGTTGGCGTCCAACGGCACAGGCTTCCCATCCACCATCGTAAAGCCGTTGTTGACCTGTTCGGCGGTAAAACCCAAAGTGCCGTCGGGTTGCAGCGTTCCTACGGGCGCAAATTTATCAGCCGACAGCAACGAAATGGATTGATAACTGTAAAGATAGGCAGCGGTAGCATCCACTTTGGGCAGATAACTGCTATGCGCCACTTTCTTTTGAGCCGCTGCCTGACCAACCTGTTCCTGCGCAATGGCTATCGACTTGTTGTGTTCGAGCGCCATGTTCAGGCATTGCTCTAACGTCAAGCGGGTTTGTGCAGAGAGTTGAAAGGTGCAGAAAAAGCACAGAATACTGAGATATTGCTTCATATTCATTTAATTGTTCATGACGGAATAAATCATGCGCAAAGGTATAAATATTTCAACAAAAATAATCCTAAAATTTAAGGAACTGCTATTTTTTTCAATCAAAAAATAACTTTATCCATTTTATTACGTAAAAGGGGATAAACGCATCATAATTAACAAATGTTTTTTGAATTTTTAAATCCGAAGCGGATATACCGAAAAATGGGCTATTACGACGACCAGTCGGGCATTTTGCGGCGCTACGGGCGCGAAAAGCAAGGTTGGGACATACATCTGCAAAATACGCGGCAGTTTGTGCTACAATCGGCATTGAGCAAAAACAGGCAGTCGTGCATCATTCTGGGTAGCGGATGGTTGTTGGACGTGCCGCTCGACGAGTTGAGCCACCTCTTTGCCTCGGTAACGCTTGCAGACGTTCGTCATCCGGCGCCGGTGAGGCGAAAAGCAAAGGAATTGGGCAATGTGCAACTGATAACCTGCGATATTTCAGGGTTTATTGAACCGGTATATCACTATGCGCGGCAATATCGCTATAAAAAATCACGTCCGCCGCTGGATTCCATTGTGCCGACTTCCCTACCCGATTTGAATATCTACGATTTTGTGTGTTCATGCAACATTATCAATCAGTTAGATATTTTATTAGTGGATTATCTGTTGCAATTTTTTGATTTGGAAAAAGACGAACTGAGGGCTTTTCGCGAAAAAGTGCAGGCGTATCATATCAAAAACTTACCTGTGCAACATTCTTGCATAGTTGCCGACTATGAAGAAAAGATTTATTCGCCTGACAATCAACTCATCGAAAGAAACATATCCGTTTACCATCCCATCACGACAAAACCCGACGCCCGACGCTGGACATGGATTTTCGATACAGCAATGACCTACCACGCCGGAAAAAAGACAACGTTTGAAGTATTAGCGAGGGAAGTGTAAATACAGGTAAATACAGGTAAATACAGGTTATACAATAGTTATACAGTTGTTATATATAGTTATATATAGTTATACATAGTTATACGGTTGTGATTCAGTTGTATTTTGCCCTATCGGGCATTCATATCAATAGAAAACAGCATACCATGACAAACATTAAAACCTCGTAGAGGTTTCATGTTTAACCTACGAAACCTTCGTAGATCTACGAAATGTTCGTAGGTCATAAACAACGTATCACAATGTATCACAACGTATCACTATCGTATTGTAAAGACCTGACAGTGTTGAAAACCTGTCAGTGTCAGTTTAGTTACTCGGTTGTATTATTAACACTGTCGGTCTGGCTTTTGCTGCCGTCAGGAATTAACCATTTATCATTCATCATTGATAATTATTTTTCATTTTTTTTCAAAAAAACTAAAAATACCCGCAAAGGGGGGTATTTTTTTAAAAAAACATATAGTATTTTTGTGCCGTTAAAAATATCAGTAAAATGAAAAACAGTGTGTTACTTCTTTCGAGCAATTGCCGCTTGCAAAAAAATCTTCCAAATCATTTGGAAGTGTCGGATTTTTGTATAAACACACACACACACACACACACACACACACACACACACACACACACACACACATCGCGAGACATATATAATATATGCGCACGCGCGTAAAATAAGGAAAAGTTTTTTATCAACCAACGGAGCAACGGAAGAATTTTTAAAAAAGTTCAGTCCTTGTTCCGTTTTTTCGTATCGCAAATTTTTATTTTTTTATCATTATTTTTTTTTATTCATTTTAATTTTTTTCAACATGAAAAGAGTATTTAGAAATGCAGCCTTTGCGCTCGCAGCAGTAGCAATGGCAGTGACGTCGTGCGAAACGGACGACGTTACAAAGTCTGACGAGAAGCAAATTATCTCGTTTGTGTTCAACAGTTTGCAGCCGCCCGTGGCGGGAGTGATTAACCAGACGGCAAAGACCATTACCGCCACAGTGCCCTACGGCACAAATGTGACAGCCTTGGCGCCCGTCATTGAAGCCTCGCCCAAGGCAACCGTAGCGCCGGCAACGGGTGTGCCCCAGAACTTCACAACGCCCCTGCCCTACGTGGTGGTGGCTGAAAATGGCGAAGTGGCAACCTACATCGTTACCATCGCCATGGAACTGCCGCAGCCCATTGAGTTGACCTCGCCCATTACCGCGAACATCACTCTCAAAGATTTGGGTTTGCCGATTGACTACTTCTTTGCGGGTAGCACTCTGTTTGTGCAAAACAACGCTGTGCTGACCATTGAGCCGGGTGTAACCATTCAATTTACCTCAACAGGTGATAAAGGTTCGTTACAAATCAACGATGGTGCAACGATTAAGGCAATCGGCACGGCTGAAAAGCACATTCAGT
>JAISKR010000016.1 GCA_031260845.1 Bacteroidales bacterium | reverse complement strand
TGGCTACGCCGGCGGCTTCGCCGAAATAATCGAATGGCGTGCCCATGTCCAAGGCTTGTCCCTGCTTGTTGCAAAGGGTAATATCCACCGCAGCCCCGTAATTGTGCAATCCTGTCCGGTCGGGGCGGGCTACATAGTTGCGATATGGGGTATCTTTCACTTTTTCCCACATTTTTTGCTGTACGCTTAACGGTCTTGCAGCATCATATACGAGCAATCGCAAGTCCGGTCTGACCGTTTGCAGATACACGCCGGCGGTATGCAGCATTTCCGCGACGTTCCTTTGCAGATATGCCTCTGCGTCGTCGTATAGCACCTGTCCGGTGAAATTATCGGCAGTGGCATATTTCAATTCGATGATGACAGCGGTGTCAATATCAAGTATCCTCACCAAACCCTGAGCGGGGATTTGCCGAATATTCTTCTGCGGTTGAGCGGGCGGTTTTAGAACCTCAATCATGTCGCTATCCGCTATTATTGGTCGTTTCGATTCCTTATCCTGCCAAAACACCAACAAACAAAGGATGCTCACGAGCACCGCCACCACACAGACCGCTATTTTTTGACTTGCTTTCATCTTTATTTAATTGACAGTTGACAACTTTTCTCACGGTTTCCGTAATTGACAGTTGACAATGAAATACAACCTCTGAACCACGTTTTCATAAGATTTAAAGACTTTATCACCATTGTATCACTATGAATCACTATTGTATCACAATTTATAACCATCTATAACAACTTATAACCACATATAACCTATAATTTTATTCAAACGACAGATAGGGCGCTATTTTTTGGGCGTCTTTCTGCGTCAGGATATTGTTTTTCACTAATTCATCCACCGATTTGATGCCGGTTTGAATCTTCCGATAATATAAAATACCGCGTGCCTGTTGCTCGTTCAGGTATGGATGGCTGACTAAATCCTTGAACACAGCCTTGTTGACGGGTATTTTGCGAATTAATCCGCTGTCTGCCATTAATTGCGGCGTCAGTTGTGCCACTAATGCCGAGTCTATACCATAAACCTCGTTTAATTGTTCAACATTCGCGAAGCCACCTACGCGATTTCGATATTTGACAATGCGTGATGCAAAAACGGGTCCGACGCCTCTCAATTGTGTCAGCAAAGCGCTGTCGGCAGAGTTTAATTCTATGACGACAGGCGTGGCTGTTTCACTGTGTCTGACGTCTGACCGCGGCTCAATAGCCTGTTTTACGGACGCTGTACGTGCCTGTTCTGTTGCAAACCTGATATAGGGCGCAACTGACTCATACAAGGTGACAGGAACGGTATATAACTTCTTCAAATCCTCCTTTTTGCGGAATGTCCCTCCTTTTGCCTGATAATTGCGTATGTTGCGTATCTGGCGTTCGTTCAAGCCGAGTTTTTGCCATTCTTGGTCGCTGGTATGGTTGGGGTCGAAGTAAAAATAAGCCCGCCCGTTGACAGGTTCTCCGGTAGAAGTTACTTCTGCTGTGTTAAAATCAGGCTCTCCGGATGGTCGAAATAAGGTCAGCGCTTCATCATAGCCCTTATCATCGATTTTTTGTTCGGTCAACCATTCCGGAAGGCACAGTTTAACAACAAATGCAAGCAAAATAAGCCCGCACAACACCATAATCCCGTATCTTTCCGAATGCGAGAAACTGAAATACTGCCTCAGGTTATTTTTCCACGACATTATGATTTATTCGTCGTAACTGTCCGTCGCCGCAATATTGTCTGTGCTTTCTTCGCTTTTGCCTTCCGACGACGTGTCAGCATCCTCGTTGTTTGAGCCGAATTGCTTATCGAACTCCTCCTCGGTCAGGTGGTCTATCTTTACATCCACTTTGACTAAATAACTGACATCTTCCAAATCGACGGTGATGGCGTAAAAAAAATCCCCGTTAGGCTTCTCTATCTTCATGATAGCATCCCCATATCCTAACGGATACTTTTCTTTGATAGCCTGCAATACCTCGTTCGAACAATTTTTATAACTTACAACTAATCGCTTTTTTTGTTCCATTACTTTCACTAATTTGATGACAGATGAGTGATTAAAATTTGTCGCAAAATAAATGCAATTTTACATAAAAAAAAAGATATTGCAAAATTTTATCTTATTAAGCAGAGGCAGGGCAGATTCAAGTTCTAAATGCTACGCTAAAAGTTATTGCCCGATTTCAACATGGCATCAGTATCAGCATCTTTTAAGATAAATTCGCATTTACTAATTGAACTCACGTTATCAATGGTTAATTATTAATTTTTACGATAAAAGGAAAACGGACGAATGGTTACAAAAATTCTTGAACTTACGAAAATTTCGTAAGTTAATATCTCGGTTTTCCGGCAAACCCTATCCTGACGCCTATTAGGAAAACGCAACCGGTGTAACCGCGGGAATACATGGTCGAATTGAATTTGTCCGCATCGGGGTCGGCATAAAAGGCTTTCTGAGCGGCAACGCCCATATAGACGTCAACAAGGAAGTTATGGCGCGAAATTTTCTGAAATCCGCCCATTGCATTCAATCCTAAATTGTTGATTTTCTGCCTATAATTACCTTTCCCGTACTCATTATACACTATGCCGTCTTCCACAAAAGGTATCCACCCATAGCGGCTATATTCAATATTGCAATACTGCCACGATGGTCCGCCTGCCACATACAAATAGCGATGAAAAAAATATTTGTAATTGAAATTCAAACCGACACCGCCTTTCAGAGAAGCATCATACATATCAATATCATACGGATAAAAGAGGCCTTCTTCTTCCCACATTACTTTGGCGGCAAGCGGAAAATTAAGTCCAAATTGCAGCCAACTCCGGGACTTTCCCGGACGCATTTCGGCGTCAATACGGAAATTCTGGTGAGTGACCAACTGAGAAGGGTGAACTGTAAAGGTGAAACGCCCATGATGATTCTTATCCTTGTCCTTATACCAACTGTAATCTTTCACGTCGGCGGGTTCGGAAGTTTGAGCCGGCAGATTTGCCGAGAGCAAACAGATGAGGGGAATTGTTGCTAAAATTTTCATCATCAGAAGTTTTATTCGGTTAGTTTTTCAATTTTACTGAGATAGGTCAGATTTCCCGAAGCGGAAAAAGTCGAATAATCGAACAGGAAAAATCCTTCGTTTGCCACCATCATCAGTAAACCGTCAACGGGAATGACGTCGTAGGCGGAACGGATGTACTCCGCTTCCTCAATATCCGCCAAATCGCCGATTTGTTTGATGGTTTCCGGCTGTTCGGGATTGGAAATATCAAAAATCTTCAAGCCTTTGTCGCACACAAAAAGCAAATCGCCGTCGGCGCCCAAACCTTGCGGACCCGATAGCGCTTGTTCCTTCAACTTTACAGGATTGCGCTGGTCATGTACGTCATAGACTATCAGCACATTGTTGGGGCTGGCGCCGCACACGCTATAATTGGTGTTCAGGGTGATGTAGGCGTAATTTCCCTCTACCACCACAGGGTCGCAACTGCGGATATGCTTTGCGTTCGATAAAAAGTCGGGAAATCGCGGGTCTTTGATGTCATAGATGTACATACCGTCCTGCGAGCCGATATACAGCACGGTGTCCACCGGAAAGACGGTTTCGATGTTGTTGCCCACCTGTGTGTCGCGTGCTTCGCTGTACTTGGGATTGGCAGGGTCGGAAATGTTGAATTGCTTCAATTGATTGCCCGAAATGGTGTAGAGCATATCGCCCGTGATGGCAAAACGCGCCATCGAGCCGCCTTTCCCATCGGAACTGCCGCCATCATTAGAACTGCCGCCGCCATCTTCTTTACATGGAACAAAAAGCAGGACCGGGGCAAGTAATAGAAAAATTATCGCTATGTTTATTCTCTTTTTCATATCCGTAAAATTTAATTTTTTCTCCATTCAACCAAAATATAGCCTTCGGGGCGATTGCCGTTGTAATAACTGTAAGAATTTCCGGGTGCAGCCGGCTCGGGAAAGACATTTTGGATGCGCTTGGTCACCTGCTTTGTGTCCAAATCGAAACTGACCAAATCCACAGCATTGTCGATATATAGGATATTGCCCTTCACCGCCATATCAATGCAGCCGGGCGCAAGGATAAAGCCCTCTTTGACGGGGTTCGCCGGATTGCCGAGGTTGATAACGTGTACGCCTTTGTAACGCTCGTTCATGTAAAGGTAAGGCTTCCGGTAATAGATTTTACCGGTGTTTTTCACGTCGCGCTTTTCCGATATGTACCTTACCGAATTATCCAACTCGACGCGGCTGATAAATAGCGGGCGGTAATCCCCTGACTTGTGGTAATACCAATTGTCAGAGGTGAAAGCGGTTATCGCAATGACGACAACCACCGACAGCAAAAATATTTTTTTCATCTGCATATAAGATTTGTTTCTTAATAGATGAAAAAAAATGAAAACGTTGCGTCGGTTTATCTGCTTTTGGGCTACACAATTTTGGAAAGCGCGTCAATAAACGCTTCCGCAGAAGCAGTTACCACGTCGGTATTCGCCGAAAATCCGTAATAAATATTGCCTTTGTTTTCAATTTGGATATGAACCTTGCCTATGTCGTTGCTGCCGCGCGTGATGACCTGCACGAGATATTCTTCAAGCGTCACCTTGCGGTGAATGAGTTGCTTGATAGCGTTGAAGGATGCGTCCACGGGACCGGTGCCGGAAGCAGTTGCCGAGCATATTTCGCCGTCAATGTTGAGTTGCACGGTCGCCATCGGGATGCTCGACTTGCCGCAGACCACTTGCAGATATTTCAGTTTGAGCCTCCGTTGCGCCTCTGTCTGCCCTACGCCCACAATGACGCGAAGGTCGTCGTCGGTAATGTCTTTTTTGCGGTCGGCAAGTTTCAGAAATTTTTGATAGGCGTCGTCCAACTGTTCGGGCGTCAGGTGGGTGTAACCCAAGCGTTCCAGATGATGTTGCAGGGCATGGCGTCCGCTGCGGGCGGTCAGCACGATAGACGAATCGTTGATGCCCACGTCGGCGGGGTCGATGATTTCGTAACTTTCGCGGTTTTTCAGTACGCCGTCCTGATGAATGCCCGAAGAATGGGCAAAGGCGTTGCGCCCTACTATCGCCTTGTTGGGCTGTATGGGCATCCGCATCAAGGTGGAAACCAAACGGGATGTACGGTAAATATTGTGCGTGTTGATGTCGGTATGCACCGGAATGTCTTTGCGGCATTTAGTCGTCATCACTACCTCTTCAAGCGCTGTATTGCCTGCCCTTTCGCCTATTCCGTTGATGGTTACTTCTACCTGCCGCGCTCCGTTGAGCACGCCTGAAACGGTATTGGCGGTTGCCATGCCCAAATCGTTGTGGCAGTGGGTGGCAATAACGGCTTTCTCAATATTCTTTACGTTCTCTTTCAGAAAACGTATCTTGGCGCCGTATTCGTCGGGCGTACAGTAGCCGGTGGTGTCGGGAATGTTCACTACCGTTGCGCCTGCCGCTATCACCGCCTCAATCACCTTTGCCAAATAGTCGATTTCGGTGCGCCCTGCATCTTCGGCGTAAAATTCCACGTCTTCCACGAATTTCTTGGCATATTTCACGCAATCTGCCGCCCGTTGCAGGATTTCATCCTGAGTGGATTTGAACTTGTGCGTAATGTGATACCACGAAGTGCCTATACCTGTGTGAATCCGCTTGTTCTTGGCGTAATGCAGCGCATCGGCTGCCACTTCAATGTCCTTTTCCACAGCACGTGTCAGCGCACACAATGTCGGGCGGACAATGGTTTTGGATATTTCAACAATCGAATTGAAATCGCCCGGACTGGAAATGGGAAAACCGACTTCCAGAATATCCACGCCCAGTTCGTCAAGCGCTTTGGCAACTTCTATTTTCTCCAAGGTATTCAGTTGACACCCCGGAACTTGTTCACCATCGCGAAGGGTGGTGTCGAATACATACAATTTTTCACTCATGTTCTATACAAATTAAAAAACCATCCGGCAAGGGATGGTTTTAGGTTTTATTCAATACAAACCATCCTCTATCTCCTGCTAATAAGTATCAGGGATAGCAACAAAAAATTGAGGATGAAATTGTTGTTCATTATTCTATTTTAAAATATGCTGCAAATGTACATGAAAAAATTGAATTTACACACAGACGAATAAATTTTGAAAAAAATATATAGGAAAGATACAATTATTATTGAGATAATTAAAAAAACCTGTCAAGAAAAAATCCCAACAGGTTTAAAGGTTTTCCATCAACGATATTTAATCTTCTTCCTTTTTGTTGTGGTTTCGATGAATATACGTTCTGTATTGAACCAAAGTTTGCTGATTTTCACGTT
>JAISKR010000349.1 GCA_031260845.1 Bacteroidales bacterium | reverse complement strand
TGGATAGTTTGTTCACAATTAGTGTCATTTTGAGAAAATATCGCAGAGCCTGTTATACCAATTACGAATTAAAAATTACGAATTACGATTTTAAATCTACTTTATCAGGCTAAATTGATATTGTAAATGGTATTATTATCCCAAAGCCTGTTCCAAATCGGCGATAATATCTGCAGCATTTTCCAATCCGACCGAAAAGCGAAAAATACCTTCCCCTGCAAAAGCATTCCACGAGGCGTATTGTTCGGAAGTGGCGAATTTGAAAGACGTTTGAAGCAAATCTTCGCTGTGAAGGTAGAAAATCAGCGAGCGGTGGTGTCCCAGAGATACCGCATAATGGATGATTCGCAGTTTTTCGGCTATTTCGCGTGCTTTTTCTCTGCCGTTTTCCAACTGAAAAGTGATGATACCCGAAAAGTTAGCCATTTGCCGCCGTGCCAGTTCATATTGCGGATGTGACGGCAATCCGGGGTAAAGCACTCGTTTCACTTTCGGATGTTGCTCCAAACAGGCGGCTATTTGCAGGGCATTTTCCTGATGCACGCGCATACGGATAGGGAAAGTAGCGATACCCCGCATAATCAGCCATGCGTTGAAAGGGCTTATCACTCCGCCCAAACGAATGGCAGTCTTTTTGCGCAGCGGGGCAAGGTCGCTTCTGCGCACCAGCACAACGCCGCACAAAGCGTCGCCATGTCCGCCCAGATATTTGGTGAGCGAATGAATGACATAATCGGCGCCCAACAGCAGGGGTTTGGTGGCTGCGGGTGTGGCAAAGGTGGAATCAACCGCCAACTGAGCGCCTGCACTGTGGGCAATTTCCGCTACGGCGGCAATATCGGTGAGTCGCAACAAGGGGTTACAGGGCGTTTCGATGTATATCAACTTGGTGTTGGGGCGCAGCGCCTTACGGATAGCATCCGTGTCGGAAGTATTCACTTTGGTCACTTCGATGTTCAATTCGGGAATCATCTCGTTGCTCATTTCCGACAAGGCAGCATACGCAACGTCGCTTATGACGGCATGGTCGCCTGCCCTGAGCCGGTGCAGCAGCAAGGCGGTAATGGCTGCCATGCCGCTGGCAAAGGCAACGGCGGTTTCCGCCTCTTCCAAAGTCGCCAACTTTTCTTCCAATTGCCGCACAGTAGGGTTGCCCCAGCGGGTGTAAAGGAACGGGTCGTTTTCGCTCATCTCTTCGACCGAAAAACCGGCGTCCGCATCTGCGACATAGGTGGTGGACATGACCAAATTAGGCGCCGAAGCATGGGTGACAGGGTCGGGATATTCGCCTGCATGAACGGCTTTGGTCTGGTCGCCGATCAGTGGTAAATTTTTTATTGACATGGTATTTTTACTTTAACCGCGCAAAGATATAAGTTTGAAAAACAGAAACCAATAACATAAATATGGTATAAACTATCACGGCTTCATATTCAGCGCTTCGTCCCATGATAATTTACGCAGGTGTCCCCATCCGGGCTTGGAAAGGTCGCAAAAATCGCCTGATTCCTGCATTTGCCGGTTCAATAAAGCCGAAAGTTCTTCTACTTTCGCTTTATACGCAGGGGCGTCTGCCAGATTATCCTGTTCCAAGGGGTCTTTTTCCAAATCGAACAACTGCACTCTTTCCGCATTATTTTCTACATTGTAGCGAATCAGTTTATAGTTGTCCTTCTTGATGCCTCGATGAAGATTGCTGTAAATCAGATATAAATATTCCCGCCCTGCCGGTTTCTTTTCCATGATTGCCTTTTTCAGCGACTGCCCGTCCACCGTTGCCGGATATTTGATGCCGGTTAATTCGCACAGCGTCGGGTATAAATCCAGCAGGTATGCAAAGGCGCTGTTGCGTTCGTTTCGGGGAATCTTTGGACCCGCGATGACTAAGGGCGTTTTCACGGAATGTTCGTACAGATTCTGTTTGCCCAGCAATCCGTGCTGACCGACGGCTAAACCATTGTCAGCCGTGAATACGATGATAGTATTGTCATATTCCCCGCTCTCTTCCAAGGCTTCCAGAATACGCCCGATTTGCGTGTCCACCTCGCTAATCATACCGTAATAAAGCGCTAATTCTTTCCGCACCATTTCAGGCGTTCGGGGCAGCGGCAAAAAGACTTCATCGCGTATGTCGAGGTCACCGTTGTCAAAAGGGTGTTGCGTCAGGAAATTCAGCGGCAGTGGAATATCTTCCGGCGCGTATTTGTGTCCGTAGTCGGGCGGCGGGGTACGCGGGTCGTGCGGCGAATTGAAGGCGACATACATTAAAAACGGCTTGTTTTTGCTTTTGTGATTTTTTAGAAATTCGATAGAGGCGTCGGCATAACAAACGGATGAAAATTTAGTTCGGAAACTGCCTTTTTCATACTTTCCGGTGGCGTCATACTCATGAAGAAACGGGCGAAAATGTCCGTCTGTTTCGTACTGTTGCATACCGCCGAAGAAAATATTGGAACCTGCGGAAAAGGAACGGTTAAACGAGGCTCTGTCGCTGTGCCATTTGCCGGTAGCAAAGGTCTGATAGCCGTTTTCACGAAACACTTCGGGGAATGTCTTGTCGGACGCCGGAATAACCTCGCCGTCCCGATGTAAATGCTGACTGTATCGTCCCGTCATCAACATAGCCCTGCTGGGCATCGAGATAGCGCCCTGCAAACCGCCCATCACATGGTTCTGGGTAAAAGCAGTGCCCGTTCTTACCAAACGATCCATGTTCGGCGTCACGATGGTCGGGTTGCCCAAGGCATGAACCGTGTTGTAACTTTGGTCATCGGTGAGCAGAAAAAGAATGTTGGGCAGGCGCTGCTTTTGTTCCTGCGCCTTTCCCGAAAAGGGGAAACACGCGCAACAACAGGTCAAAAGGCAACCTGACGGCGAAAACACACGATTCAATAACTGTTTTAAGTCCATTTTTGAATGATTATTTTTCGCAAATGTAATCATTTTTATGATTTATCAAAAAATAAAAAACAGACTAAACTCACGACGCTTTACAGCAGGAATTATATCCATATAATTTTTACTTACACATATATAGTAAAAATGCGTTGTAAAGGCGCTTAATCCCCTTTAATTAATTGAGAATGTACACCTTGCCACATACTGCCGCCTGTCGATAAGTCATTTCGGACGCTACGGCGGAATCGTTCATGCACCGGAAGAAATACTGGAAGCAGTTGATAATTGACAGTTGACAATGAAATACAACCGAATCACTATTGTATA
>JAISKR010000335.1 GCA_031260845.1 Bacteroidales bacterium | reverse complement strand
TGTCCGTTTCTTCGCCTGTTCCGCCGCCTGCATAGCGAAACGACAATTCGCGCAACCGCCCGATTTCCCGCATGGTATTGGGTGAATCGTGCGCCGTAACAACAAACAGGTCGTTGTTCAGCCAATTGGTTTTCCTGATAAATTTATCCGGCGTCAACTCTTTAATCAACAATTTTTTATCAACAGGGGCTATAATGTCTTTCATGATAAACTATTAAATACGCTATTTTTCAAATGGATAGCATTCGCATGGAAGCAAGTGTCACCCATCTTAAAAGTGCGACAAAGATAAATATTTTTTCAAAAATATTTTTATCTATATATGATTTCCTGTTTTTTTGTACTTTTGTCGGATAATTTATCATACTAAATAAAGACAAAAAGATGGCAGTAGCAATAACTGAGAGTAATTTTGAAGAGTTGGTTTTGAAATCCGATAAACCTGTGTTGGTCGATTTTTGGGCAGAATGGTGTGGTCCGTGCCGCATGATAGCGCCCTTGGTGGAACAATTGGCAACTGAATACGAAGGTAAAGCCTTGATAGGCAAAGTCGATGTCGAGCAAAGCGGCGAAATAGCGCGGCAATACGGTATTCTTTCCATTCCTACCCTTTTGTATTTTAAAAAAGGTGAATTAGTTGACAAACAGGTAGGAAGCACCTCCAAAGACGTTTTAGCGGCAAAATTGAATGCATTGCTGTAAATTATCCGTGAACGCAATTGTTCTCTGGCTTGCAGCGCTCTCATTTTCATGCAGCGAAAAGGTTGAATACGTAACGCATCAGGGTTTTGCGGAAGGCACAACCTACAAGGTCACCTACGCGCCCGCCGCCGCCGGTGAAAGTTACGAAGAAGACATTGTGCAGGTACTTCAACGGTTTAGCGAGTCGCTTTCCACGTATTTGCCCACTTCTCTGATTTCACGCATCAACCAAAACGTGCCCGATGTGGAAATTGACGATTATTTCCGCACCGTGTTCGTCAAGTCTGCGGAAGTCAATCGTGCATCGTCAGGCGCCTTTGATATTACCATCGCTCCCATTGTCAACCTGTGGGGATTTGGCTTCACGTCAGGCACACCTGATATTGCCCCCGCTAAAATAGACAGTTTGCTGCAATTTGTAGGGATGGACAAGATACGCATTGTGGGAAACAAGGTAGTGAAAGACAATCCGGGTGTGATGCTTGATGTAAATGCCATTGCCAAAGGATATTCAGTGGATGTGGTGGCAGATTTCCTGAAAAGCAAGGGATGCAAAAACTATTTGGTAGAAATTGGCGGCGAAATAGTAGCGCGGGGCGTCAACGCCTCCGGTCACCCGTGGCGGGTGGGTATTGACCGTCCGGCAGACCACGCCGTACCGGGGCAGGATTTGCAAGCCGTCGTGGCGCTTGACAACAAAGCCTTGGCTACCTCAGGCAATTACAGGCGCTTTTTCGAGAAAGACGGGGTTAAATACGCTCATACTATCGACGTGAAAACAGGCTATCCCGTGAGTCACAATCTGTTGAGTGTAACCATTGTGGCTGCCGACTGCATCACCGCCGATGCTTGGGCTACGGTCTGCATGGTTGTCGGGCTGGACAAAACGATGGCGCTGTTAGCCGACCATCCCGAACTGGAAGCCCTGCTGATATACAGCGACCAACAAGGCAATTACCAAATCCACGTTACCAAAGGCTTGGAAAGCGCTGTCAGCAGATAAAGGTGATTTAAAGCGCTATTTGTACCGGTATTCCGTGTTGTTCAATGCGGGTGGCTATTGTGCGCAAAATTGGCTCGGTCACTTTGCGCAATGAATCTGCCGGCGTATCTCTATCTATGGTGTAAATTTGCACCTGACGCGGCTTAATTTCGCAAATAGCCTGTTCCCACGCATCCAATTCGGCGGCAGTGGTGTTGTCTATCGGTTCGCCCTTGTATGTTCCTTGCAGAAACATGGTTTGAATCACGGCTTGCCCGTTAAATGCCTTTAATTGCGCTATCAGTTTCCCGACAGGCATACCGACAGAAGGCAAATTGATTTTTGCGCGGGTGGCGTCTATTGCCGAGTCCAATTTAAGAATGGGCATATCCACTTTTTTCAGCGCTTCCACTACTTCCGAGCGGTGCAACATGGTGGCATTGGACAGAACGGATATTTTTGAAGCGGGAAAAGTCCGGTTTCGCAGCAAAATAGTATCGGAAATGACGCCGGCAAAGTCAGGATGAATGGTTGGCTCGCCATTGCCTGCAAAAGTGATGGAATCAGGCTGTGTGTCTGCTTTTTGCATTTCGCTCAGTTTCATTTCCAATGTCTCGCGCACGTTTTCCCGCGAAGGCATGAGATAGGCAATGTTGTGCGCAGTCCATCCACATTCGCAATAGATGCAGTTGAAATTGCAATATTTATTGTCAAGCGGCAGCAAATTGATACCGAGCGAAACGCCCAAGCGGCGGCTGTGGATGGGACCGAAAACAATCCGGTTGAATAAGGAAGTGGGCATGGCGGCTAATGCTTAGGATACATATTCAACGTAATAATAAGCCTTTGCGGGCAATTTTTGTCCGAAAGTAGGGCAATCGCAGGGCGCTCCTCTTTTGCGGCTTTTTTTATGTTTCGGATATTTCGCACTGCTGCACGAAGCCAGCAAGCATACCAAAATCAAACTTCCTATCCATATTTTACCTGTTCCTTTCATATTCTGTTATTTGAATAATGATTCAACAAACTCACTCTTATTGAAAATTAACAAATCTTCCATTTTTTCACCTACGCCAATGTATTTCACCGGAATTTTAAACTGGTCGGAAATGCCCAACAGCACGCCTCCCTTGGCAGTTCCGTCTAATTTAGTCATGGCTAAGGCGGTCACTTCGGTGGCTTTGGTGAATTGCTTTGCCTGTTCAAAAGCATTTTGACCGGTTGAGCCGTCAAGCACCAAAAGCACCTCATGCGGCGCATCGGGAACTACTTTTTGCAGCACATTTTTGATTTTCGTCAGTTCGTTCATCAGATTAATCTTGTTGTGCAGTCGCCCTGCGGTATCAATGATAACCACGTCGGCGTCGCCGGCTTTCGCCGAACTGACGGTATCGTAAGCCACCGAAGCAGGGTCTGCGCCCATTTGCTGCTTCACAATGTCTGCGCCCGTTCGTTCCGACCAAACGACCAACTGGTCAACGGCAGCCGCTCTGAACGTGTCTGCGGCTCCCAACACCACCTTTTTACCGGCATTTTTGAATTGATGAGCCAATTTGCCAATGGTAGTGGTCTTCCCAACGCCATTGACGCCTACCACCATGATGACATAAGGTTTTGCAGTCACCACCGCCGAGAAATCACTGATATTATCCGTATGATTTTCTTCCAAAAGCGCAGCAATCTCCTCTTTGAGAATGAGATTCAACTCGTCGGTGTTCATTATTTTGTCACTCGCGGCTCGTTTCTCAATGCGCTGTATGATTTTCAGCGTGGTTTCCACCCCCACGTCCGATGAAATCAACACTTCTTCAAGTTTGTCCAATACCTCGTCATCGACTTTCGATTTCCCGACTACCGCCCGAGTGAGTTTCTTGAACAAACTTTCCTTTGTCTTTTCAAGACCTTTTTCAAGGTTCTCGTTTTTTCCTTTGGAAAATAATCCGAATATTGCCATTTTCTTCTTTTTCAGATACAAATATAGGTGTTTTTGTTACAAAAAACAAAAAATATTTTTAAAAAAAATTAATTGCTGTTGAATCTATCCCTGTGCGCCCACAGTCCCAATGCGGGATTGGAAATATAGAACACCTCCTCGCCATCGGGCAGCGTGTTGAAGCCGTCGGTCAGTTTTTGAGGATTGTATCGCTGCAACATTTCGTCCAACGGGGCATAATGGAAATGCACGCTTTCCGTTTCTTCGCGGGTGAGATGCCCCGGACAGTATGTCACCGTAAACCGTCCTTCGCTGGAACCGTGTATCAGATGGGCAGCCGCGCCGAGATTGTTCTGCAATTCCTTGTTGTTGTCCACCGCTTCGAGCGTTTTGGGCGTTCCCGCATAGCCGTATTTGCGGATAAGGCGGTCGATTTCTTTGTCCTCGCCAAACTCTTTCAAGCCGGGCGCCAGTACAATCAGTTCCGCCCCGTCGGCAAGCGCCATGCGGGTGCGGTAAATGCTCTTGTTGCCCAACCAAGTGCTTTTAAATTCGGCAGGGTCGAGCCATACTACTGCCTTTTTGATAGGTTTTTCAACCATCAGGAAGTTCGTTTCGAGCGAAAGTTCCGACGCCAGACGGAAACATTCAAAGTCGTCGCCTGCATACAGCCCGCGTATTTGCAATTTGCCGCTTTCGTCCTTACTGACTACCGTCTGGATATAGACTATCGGCAAATGCCGCGTAAAATGCTCCGAAGCGTAGTTGAGTACGCTGCGCACAGGCGATTCGGCGCGTCCCATGATGCGCTCCATGCCATATACCGCACCGATGAAGTGACTTTTGTTGATGCCTTCCGCACCGCCCGTTCCTACAAAAATATTCTTGTTGTAGTTCGCCATCCCGATGACTTCGTGAGGCACCACCTGCCCGATGGACAAAATGAGGTCGTGACCGCCGTTTGCCAACAGTTTGTTGACCTGCGCGGGCCACGGATAATTCAGTTTCCCTTCGGATACTTTCCTGATATATTCAGGCGGCACCGTTCCCACTGTCACTATATCGTTGCGCCAATCGTGCACACGGAATAGTTGATGAGGCACTTTGCCGAACATACGGTCTATTTCGCCGTCAGACATTGCTGCATGGGTACCCAAAGCAGGCAATACCTCGGTCAGCGCGTCGCCATAATGTTCCCAAGTCATCTCGGTGATGGTTCCCGCAAAGGAATGAAAGCGTGTGAAATCAGGCGGCAACGCCAGCACTTTCGAGCGTTTGCCAAGTTTTCCGAAAATTTCGCTTAATGCGTTTTTCAGTTCTTCGTTGCTAAACTTGTAATCTTTTGAGCCTTTTGAATAATATAACATTCTTTTAATTATAAATTGTTAATTATAAATTGTTAATTACCTCCCAATTCGTATTTCGGTAATTTTTTTTCGGCAAATATGGGTTGGAACTTTGCAAACCGCTGAATGCCGTTAATCATCGGTACGGACACCCAGTCTTCGCCAATGAGCGGGCGAGCGTATCTCAGGAAATCGTCCGTGACGTCTATGCGGTTTGGGGCAATCCATTTTTCAGGAAGGGGGCGTTCCGAGAGGGCTACCGTTTCGAGCGGCACTTTGTCGTAGTGCACGTTGTAGATGAAACCCGGGTCGCGCAGGATGGTTGCCATCCAGCCGGCGCCGTCGTTGAGTGCAATGTCCACCGCTTTTTGTCCCACTTTGTAGGCTTCGTCGAGGTCAACCGTGGATGCATATATAATGGAATGGCGCTGGTCGGTATCCATCACTTGTCCGCGGGCATACCCTCTTGTTTTCAGCCCTTTCGCGTTCAGATAATTGACAATTGCCTGTGCAGCCGACTGCTGACTTGCCCCGTATTCGATATGCCCGAAGGCGTCCTGCACAGCGCCAATGTCGCCCACGTCAAAACTTTCGTTCACCACCACCATGCAGCGTCCGTCCTGCTTCAACTGTTCGTTTACGTTGTCAGCCAACTGTTCTATTGTCAGGTGCGACTCCGGCAGGTATATCTGCAAGGGCATCTGTCGCTTAGGGTCTGCCAGACGGGCGGCAGCAGTGATAAAACCGGCATTGCGCCCCATCGCTTGAAGCACTATCACAGGGTCGGAAGTGCATACGCCCATGCTTTCCTCGTTGGTCAACTGCACAATATGACTCCAATAGCGAGCCGCCGAAGCATAGCCCGGGGTATGGTCGATGAGCGTAAATTCGCTGTCGCCTACGTCATTGTCAATGGTTTTGGGGATGCCCACTGCCGTCAGTTCCAATCCTTGCTCATCTGCCAACCGGCTCACTTTCCATGCGGTATGCTGCGAGTCGTTGCCGCCGATATAGAAAAAATAACCGATGCGATGAGCACGAAACACGTCCAACAGACGGGAAAAATCCTGATGTTGGTCGTCTTTCAACTTGTAACGGCAGGTACCTACACTGCCTGCCGCGGGCGTCACCCGAAGCAGCGCTATTTCTTCTTCGCTTTGTGCGGTGATGTCCAGCAATTCCTCTTTCAGCACACCCTCGATGCCATGCCAGCCCGCATACACCTTGCCGAATTTGCCGGGGAACATTCGGCAAGCATCAATAACGCCGCGCAATGAATTATTAATCACCGGCGAAGGTCCACCCGATTGCGCTACGATAACGTTGTTATTCATGTGATTATTCTTTATTCATCGTCGGCAAAGATACGAAAAAATCTATTACGAATTAATTATTAATTTCCAACGGCAACAACGTATCACCATTGAATCACCACCTATCACAATAGAATAACTACCTATAACCACCTATAACAAT
>JAISKR010000327.1 GCA_031260845.1 Bacteroidales bacterium | reverse complement strand
TCAGAAGGTATGCAAGATTGTTGCATACCTTGTTAGTGCCTAACGGTTCATCGCAAGGTTTTTTTTTCGCAAGATGTGTTATATATATCAAAATATAGCCAAAGAAAAAAATCCTTTGGCTATATCCCTTCGTTAAATAAATACAAATTTATTTCTTTATTCCCAGATGCTGCTTCACCAAGGGCGTCAAATCTAATGCGTCGCCGGCTTTATAAAGCAAAACCTGTTGCGCCTCCAATACGTAGGTCACACCGTTTTCTTTGGCGACAGCCTCAATGGCTTTTGTGGCTTTTTCCTGTACGGGCTGAAATAATTTAGCCTGCTCTTGTTGAACGGTTTGTTCCGCATTCTGCTGAAACTCCTGTAATCTTTGGTACATTCCTGCAATTTCCTGCTGCCGCGAAGTGCGTACCAATTCCGTCAGATTAGCGCTGTTTTTCTGAAATTCATCAGATTTACGATTGATTTCCACCTGCTGATTTTCGATTTCACCCTGCAAGTCTTTGATAAATGCTTGGATTTTGACAACTGCCGAATCATATTCGGGCATAGATTGCATCAGCGCCTGACTGTCGATATGAGCCAGTTTGGCTACTTTTTGGGCATTAACATTATTGCTGAAAGCCGCAATAACAAAAGAGATAAGTACAATTTTTACTATATTTTTCATTACATTAATTTATATAAGGTTATATTTAATTTGGGCGCAAAGATACACAATTAATTTTTATATCCCATTTTTTCGAGAACTTCATCACTTCTATCTTGTTTGGGACTTGCATAGAGCACGCTGGCGTCCGAAGCGGTGTCAAAAATGGCTGCATAGCCGCCTTCTACCGCCAATTCCTTGACTGCGCGATACACTTCGTCCTGAATCGGTTTGACCAATTCCTGCTGTTTTTTGGTCAATTCGCCTTCGGGACCAAAATATTTCTGCTGTATTTCTTTGGCAGCCTGCTCTTTTTTGACGATTTCGTCTTCGCGTTTTTTACGCATTTCTTCCGAAAGCATCACTTTTTCAGCCTGATAGTTTTTAAATAATTTTTCTACCTCGGCATACTGACCTTCAATTTCTTTCTGCCAGTCGGCTGACATTTTATCCAATTGTCCTTGTGCGGATTTGTAGGCAGGTATCTTGTTCAAGATATACTCTGTGTCCACAAAGGCAAATTTTTGCGCTGCTGCCGGTATGGCAGACATTCCTGCTAAAAGCATCAAAAAAATTAACTTCTTCATATTGTTTATTTTAAAAGTGAAACATATTAACTATTTTTATCATTTATCATTAACCTTTTATCATTAACCATTAACCATTAAAACTGTTGTCCCAGAATGAACTGAAATTCTCCTTTTTTGCCACCGCCGGGCACACGGTCGAAGCCATAGCCCCAGTCCACTCCGAGCAATCCGAACATTGGCAGGAACGCTCTCACTCCGATACCGGCTGCCCGCTTCATGTTGAACGGGTGGTAATCCTTAAATTCGTACCACGCATTACCGGCTTCGGCAAAACCCACTAAATAAATAGTGGATGCGGGCTGCATGACCACCGGAAAGCGCAATTCCATATTCGCCTTGGTGTAGATATTCGCCTTACTGTAATATTCATCTACGCGCGGCGTCAACGCTCCGTCCGAGTACCCTCTCATCGGTACAATTTCTATGCCATGAATTTGATATTGTCCCATTCCGGAACCTCCCATGTCGAATCCTTCGTAGGGTGAATAGCCTACTTCCTTGTTGTAGTAGCCCAAGTAGCCGAATTGATAATTTGTTGCCAGCACCAAAGAATGTTTTTCGCCGAAAGTGACCAGATTCAGATACCATGCCGCCTTAAACATCCATTTGTGGTATTCTATCCATTTGTATTTTTCCGATGGTTTTGCCGAGCGGTAATTAATGTCATCGTTGAACATTGACCAAGGGGGCGTGAAATGTACGCTCAGCGAAACATTCGAGCCTTTGCGCGGATAGATGGGCTGGTCTTGCGAATTTCTGGCAAAAGTAAGTCCTATGTTAATATTATTGGAAGTACCATCGCTGAAAGGAAGGCTGTAATACCCGCCCGAACGGGGCCACTGCTGCACCGTGTAGCGCATATAGGTCAGTTCGGTTTGCAGCGAGAACCAGTCATCGGGCCATTTTAGCCTTTTCCCCAGACCGACCGTGATACCCGAAGTTTTGTAAAACTGGTTGGCGCCTTCGCTTTGCCAGTAATAGGTCTGGTTGGTGATTTTTGAATGGTAGAGGGAAATCGAGAACGAGTTTTGCTTTTTGCCGCCAAGCCAAGGCTCTACGAATGTAATGTTGTAGGATTGGTAGTATTTACCGTTCGACTGTACGGACAAGCCGAGCGTTTGTCCATCGCCGGAAGGCACGGGACGCCATGCTTTGAGGTCGAGCATACGGCTGGACGCAAAATTATTGAACTTCACCCCGACTCTGCCGATGAACATACCGCCGCCAAATCCGGCAGAGAGTTCCAACTGGTCGTTGGCTTTTTCCGTAAGTTGATATACGATATCGACTGTTGCATTCTCAGGTTTGGGCTGTATGTCGGGCGTCAGTTTTTCCGGGTCGAAATGTCCCAGCGTTGCCAACTCGCGAATGTCGCGCATGATATTTTCCTTGCTGTACAAGTCGCCCGGACGAACGCGAAGTTCTCTGCGCACCACGTGCTCGTTGGTTTTGCCGTTACCCTTGATGAGAACGCGGTCGATGGTGGCTTGCTCGCCTTCGATGACGCGCAATTCCAAATCCACCGAATCGTTTTCAATGTGCGTTTCCACCGGTATAATCTGCGAAAACAGATAGCCGTTATTTTGATAAACCGAACTAACGGCGTCTTCGTCGGTGCTCAGCCTTTTGGTCAGTCCGATTTGGTCGTAAACGTCGCCTTTCTTAAAGCCCAAAATTCTCTGCAAATAGTCGGTATTATATTTTGTATTGCCCACCCAGTTGAGGCTGCGGATATAGTATTTGCTGCCTTCGTGCAGTCGAATGTGAAGCACTACTCTTTTTTCGTTCAGAACGGTGATGGAATCATTAATCAGTTTAAAATTACGATAGCCACGTTCATTATAAAAGGTTGCCAAATTGCCTCTATCTTCTTTCAGATTTTTTTCGAGGTATTTTTTGGTTTTGAAAATGTTCCAGTTGTGTTTCAACTGTTTTGTTTTTTTCAGCGCTTTACGCACACGTCTGTCCGAAAAGTCTTCATTACCAATAATATCAATTTCTGCAATTTTGACTTTCGGATTTTTAGTGATAATCACTTTCAGTGCTGTCCTGTTGGTAGCCGCAGTATCGTTTTTCTGGATAAAATCAATCGCCACATTATAAAATCCTTTATCTTTATAATGTTTAGTGATAATCGTTTTGATATTGTTGAGCACATTTTCGGTCAATTGGCTGCCCGGTTTCACATTGATTTTTTCATTCAAATCCTTTATATCGCCTTTTTTTACCCCTTCAATCACCATTTTCGATAAACGGGGGCGCTCGCGAAGGATGATATTGAAAAATATGACGTCTCCTTCAATTCTTTCTGCCACTATGGTGACTTTCGAGAAAAGCCCGTGATCCCAAAACCTGTCCAGCACTTTCGTAATGTCATCGCCGGGCACGGAAATGGTTTTGCCCACTTCCAAGCCGGACATACTGGCAAGCGAGTTGGCATCGACAAATTTAACGCCTGTTACCCTTACGCCGCCGATAATATAGTCATGCGCGTTGGAATAGTCCATGACCGGCAGTTCGGATAAATCCAATTCAAGGTCTTGTGCATATAAATTGTATGCAAAAAGGCAAGAAACCAGAAGAAAACAAATCGTTACTTTTTGCAACATATTATTGATTTTGTGATGATTCATACTGTTCTAACTGTTCGCTTGTTTTTCCGAAGCGGCGTTCCCGCTGCTGAAAATCAACGATGGCTTTGAAAAAATCCTCTTTGCGGAAATCGGGCCACAAAGTGGGTGTAAAATATAACTCGGTGTAAGCCAATTGCCAAAGCAAAAAATTGCTTATCCGATATTCGCCGCTGGTGCGGATCAACAGTTCGGGATCGGGCATATTGCGGGTGGTCAGATATTCTGCAAAAACGTTTTCGCTCATTGCCTGTTTCAACTTCCCTGCTGCTGCATCAGCCTGAATGCACCGTGCTGCGCGGATAATTTCCCACCGTCCGCTGTAATTCAAGGCAAGAACCAAATTCAAACCGGTATTTTTTGCCGTTTTATCAATGGTTGCCTGCAATTCTTTGTTCACGTCGGCTGACAGGGCGCTGGTATCGCCGATTGCCGTCAACCGGATATTGTTTTTCATCAGGGTAGGCGTTTCGTCGTGCAGAGACGACACCAAAAGCGACATCAGCGCGTCCACCTCTATTTGCGGGCGCTGCCAGTTTTCGGTCGAAAAAGCATACAGCGTCAGAAAGGAAAGGGCTAATTCGGCTGCGGCTTCCACAGTTTCCCGCACAGCGGTTACGCCGTTGCGGTGTCCGAAAATCCTCTGATTCCCTTTCTGCTTTGCCCATCTGCCGTTGCCATCCATGATGACGGCAATGTGCGAAGGCAATTTGCTCTTATCTATTTTTTCCTTGTATGTCATTTATACACAATCGGTTGCTTGTAAGCGGGGCATGAAAAACTTTGCTCAAAGATACGAAAAGTTATGAATATCCCAACAAACGAATACCAATCATTATTATGCAAACTGTCATAAGACCCGTTCATTCCCGGATTGGCAACGCCGTCCATGTCGTCGGCAAAAGTTTTGCGCATACCCCATTCAGCGCCTGCACTGATGGCCGGACTGAAACGATATTTATAACCTACCCCGAAAGGGATATTGAAGTATCCTTTGGAAATATCGTCAACGGTGGAAGAAACGACGAGCGAATAACCGATTCCCATAAAAATGAACGGCGTGTGCGCGGTAGGATGCTCGCGGCTGGTGATGTAGGGCAGAAAATTAAATTCATACCCGATGTGCGCATCCACCAGAGATGTTTCAAATTTGCTGCCGCGGAATTGCTGGTAATCGTTTTTGAAATCCAAATCGTTACCTTTAAACTGCCCGTAATAGACGTTGGCGCGGAAAGTATGGTGCAGGGAAAAATTGTGTTTAAGCAGTGCGCCAAAGGAAACCCCGGGCGAATAAAACTGCTGGCGCGGATTTATATCACCCAAATAATACGAAGTACCGGCAAAAATGCCTAAATCAGTATTGATAAGATACTTCTGCCCGTTGACGGCTATGCTTTGCAGCCAACACACTAAAAAGAAAAAAATATATCTGACCGGTTTCAATCCAATAACATTTGTTTTAACAACGAAAGAGGCGTCATTTTATTGTTCCAAGAGGACATTTAACCATTCTTAACGTTTCTTTTCCAATTTACCGCCTGTGAAATGAAATTTATACGCCACGTGCAACGAGGTAAAACAATAAAAATCCTTGGTTTCATGTGAAGTTAGCGACAAGCCGTCCAAATAATCGCTTGTACAGAATCTGCCGCCTATTTCCAAGCCCAACGCCCAGAATCTGTTCAAATCCGTTCGCACTCCTAATCCGAAGGGAAGCACAAAGCCGGCAGCACTTTCTTTGACCTCGCCATCAGGCGGAATCGGCGGGCTTTTAAATACCGGTTCGGAAAAAACAAAGCCGACTCCTGCAAACAGATACGGTCGCGTTTGCAGGGAAGCGCCGCTTAATCCTTTTTTGCCGGCGCTCAACGAGCCTAATGAGCCGTTCAGACGTAGAAAATTCCATTCCGCTTGGGCTGACACCTCGTAAACAGGGGCTTCAAAAGAGTATTTCCGAAGGTCGTTCTCTGTTCCTTCATCGTTTCCGGCTGTACGCCCTGCAAAAAGATTGACCTTGGCGGAAAAATATTCATTCATATCATAGCGACCGCCGATATAAACCGCCGGACGGGTTTGCGACAACTGAAACCCGCTGCCTATATCGCCAAAAACATTGGCGGCAGCAGCGCCCAGATGCAATTCATAAACCTTACTTCGCTTATTTTGCGCTGAAACAGTTGAATTGCAAAGGAAAAACATTCCGGCAACAAAAAATAATGTGACAATCTGATTCATTATTAATAAAGATTTTTGAGCAGCAAAAGTAAGAAAAAAGATTATCAATCAACAAAAGTTTGAAAAAAAAGTCAAATTTCTGTCTTTTTTTTCATGCTGAAAGCAATCCTGCGTCGCGACATATCAATATCCAGCACTCGTACTGTCACCTGTTGATTGAGTTTGACCACCTCCGAAGGATGCGACACATATTTATCCGCCAACTGCGAAATATGTACCAATCCGTCCTGCTTGACGCCCACGTCCACAAAACACCCGAAATTGGTAATATTGGTGATGATGCCGGGCAGTTCCATTCCGGGTTTGAGGTCTTCCAAGCGGTGGACGTCCTGCGCAAATTCAAAAGTTTTTACTTTTTCGCGCGGGTCGAGTCCGGGTTTTGCCAATTCCTGCAAAATATCGGTCAGGGTAGGCAATCCGATGGTATCCGTCACGTATTTGGATGGCTGTATCTGCTGTCGCAATTTTCCATCTTTCAGCAGGTCGTTCACCGAAGCGTTGAGGTCGGCTGCCATGGTTTCCACTATGTGATAACTTTCGGGATGCACAGCGCTGTTGTCCAACGGGTGTTCGGCGTCGGGTATGCGCAGAAAGCCCGCACACTGCTCAAAAGCCTTGGCGCCCATACGTGGCACATCTTTCAAGGCTTTGCGCGACGGAAACGTTCCTTTTTCCTTGCGATAGTCCACAATGTTCTGCGCCAACTGCGGTCCCAACCCCGACACATACAGCAACAGATGCTTGCTGGCGGTGTTCACATTCACTCCGACCAAATTGACACAACTCTCCACAACCGTATCCAAACTCGTTTTCAACTTGTTCTGGTCCACATCGTGCTGATATTGTCCCACTCCAATGGATTTGGGGTCAATTTTCACCAATTCGGCTAAGGGATCCATCAATCGACGACCGATAGATACGGCTCCGCGCACGGTGACGTCGTAGTCGGGAAATTCCTCGCGCGCCACTGCCGATGCTGAGTAGATAGACGCGCCGCTCTCGCTGACCACAAACACCTGCAAATCCCGTCCGAAAACCATGCTTTGAATGAAGCGTTCCGTTTCGCGTCCTGCCGTGCCGTTGCCGATGGCGATAGCCTCAATCTTGTAAAGTTCCGTCAATGCAATGATTTTACGTTTGGCGGCAGCCACTTCATTTTGCGGCTGGTGCGGATAGATGGTTTCGTTGTGAAGCAGATTGCCTTGTGCGTCCAAGCAAACCAATTTGCAGCCTGTCCGGAATCCCGGGTCGAGGGCAAGCACATTTTTTTGCCCCAGAGGGGACGTCAGCAACAATTGGCGCAGATTGTCGGCAAACACACGGATGGCTTCGTCGTCGGCTTTTTCCTTTGCCTGCGCCTCAAATTCGGTTTCGATGGAAGGTTGCAGAAGCCGTTTGTAACTGTCTTTCACCGCTTCTTCCACCTGATGAGCGGCGGCAGTATGCCCTTTGACAAACATTCTGTTCAACACATCCAATGCTCTGCCTTCGTTCGGTTCGATACTAATCCGAAGAAAATTCTCGTCTTTGCCGCGTAACATTGCCAATATACGATGAGAGGGACAACGACGCAAAGGTTCTGAAAAATCGAAATAATCGCGGTATTTTTCACCGTCTGTTTCTTTGTTTTTCACCACCTTGGAAAAAATAACCGCTTCTTTGGCAAACAAGTGGCGGGCAGCATTTCGTGCCCGCACATCCTCGTTTACCTGTTCGGCAATGATGTCGCGTGCACCCTGCAAAGCATCCTTGACGTCGGGAATTTCGTCTGTCAGGAATTTCAAAGCAAGGGTTTCTACATCATTTTCTGTTTGTTTGAGCAACTGTTGGGCGAGCGGTTCCAAACCCCGTTCGCGGGCAACAGAAGCACGGGTTTTACGTTTAGGTTTAAAGGGCAGGTAGAGGTCTTCCAACTCCGACAGGCTTTCGGCGGCTTCCATCTGTTGCTTCAATTCGCCGGTCAGTTTACCCTGCTCCTCAATGGAATGCAGGATAGATTCGCGGCGTTTGTCTATTTCAAGCAACCTGTCATACCGAGCCTTGACAGCAGCAATTTGTACCTCATCCAAACTACCGGTGGCTTCCTTTCGGTAACGGCTCACAAACGGAATGGTGGCTCCGTCGGCAAGTAATTCCAAAGTGTTGCGCACCTGCTGTGCCTGCAAAGCCAACTCCTTACATATTGTTAAAATATGTTGTTCTTTCATGCCTGCCCTCAACTCTATTTATTCAACTCAGACCTGTATAGACCAAGGTTTGCGTATATATGCCTTCACAAACTTGTTGGCTTCCGCGTCACCCGGAAATTCTTCCTTGGCGGGATCCCATTTGAGCGGTCGATTGAGTTCGTAAGCGATGTTTGCAAGGTGGCATACAGAAGCGGTACGATGTCCAATTTCGGCTGTACAATTGGGCTGTTGACGTGTTTTGATGCAGTCGAGCCAATTTGAATAGTGGTCATTGGTTTCGTAGAGTTTGATCGGGTCTTTGTCGAAGTCGTGTTTCGGGATGAGATCTCCCGGAAGGGCTTCGTAGTAACCGCGGCTGATGTCGATGATTCCCTTGGTGCCGATGAATCTTACGCCGTATCCGCGACCGAAGTCTTCGTGCGTCATAGGAACTCCGTTGGCATATACAAAGGTCATTACTTTGTGATCCTTATCGGCTGGATAGATGGCTACCGGACCGCTGTTGTCCATACCAAGTCCCCATTGTGCAATGTCGAACATGTGAGCGCCCCAGTCGGCTGTCATACCGTTGCCGTACTCGCTGTAATTACGCCAGTTGGGGAACATTCCGTTGTCAAGTGGTGGTGCAAGTTCCCAATTAAATTCATTAAACTTTGCCGGACCAACCCACATATCCCAGTTCAAGCCGGTAGGTACTTTTTCCGGTTTCAGGTCGAATTTCTTCGGCGGCGGTCCGCAGCATACTTTTACTTCAAGGATTTCGCCGATATGTCCGTTTCTGACCAACTGGCAACTTTTGCGAAATTCTTTCCACGAGCGTTGCATATTGCCGGTCTGGTTGATGCGTTTGTATTTTTCAACGGCATTCACCATGGCGCGTCCTTCTTCGATACTGTGCGAATACGGTTTCTCACAGTAAACGTCCTTGCCTGCCTTGGCTGCTTCGATGACATTGACGGCGTGCCAATGGTCAGGCGTAGCAATCACTACGGCATCGATGTTTTTGTTTTCCAGCAACTTGCGGAAATCAGGGTAGGCGGTAACTTGGGTTGGCTTGCCGGCAACGGCATAAAGCCCTTCGGTGAGGGTTTTGAACCTGTCCAGTTTACTTTGGTAAACATCGCTGGCTGCGATGACACGGGCGCGTTCGGCAAACATGTGAA
>JAISKR010000187.1 GCA_031260845.1 Bacteroidales bacterium | reverse complement strand
AGCCTCGTCCGTTTTCCCCTGACGGCGATATTCACTTGCCAAATCATCAAGCGCGGAGATATTGTCCGGCTCAAGTTCTGCCAATCGCCGATAACACGCTGCCACCTCGTCTGGCTTTTCCATGCCCCTGTACACCCACATCATGTCCTCAATCACATGTTTGTTGGCAACCGGATTTATGGACACCACCCGTTCCAGATATTGCAAATAAATTGCATTGTCGCGGTCGCGGTATTCTCGCCTGACTTTTTCGGCTAACTTCAGCCACATCTCCGTATGATTGGGATTGAGTTGCACCGCTTTTGTCAAATACACAATCGACTGTGTATCATTATGATTCCTGTCAGCAAGCGACAAAGCCAACCGATAATACGCCTCAGCATTGTCAGGCTCGGCAGCAATCACCTGCTGAAAACATTTGACAGCCTGCGTGTGATTAGCCTCCTCCTGATGCTTCACTCCGGCATCGAACAGCGACCGAACAGCAGGGTCTACCGTATTTGTTTGAGTGAGAGTAGTTTCTATCGGCAGTTTCGGCAAATTTCGGCAGGTTTTAGCCAGCCGCTTTTCAACCTCCAGCCCTTTTTGCAGATACTCATCCGCCTGTTTATGCTTACGGGCGTATCGGTAAAAACTGCTCAAATTGTAATACGCCTCAACATAGTCGGGATTGATTTCAATCGCCCGCAGATAGTCAGCCACAGTACCGGAGTAATACAAAAGATTGTTGATGCCCGCCTCATAATAATGCGCCGCCGCATCATCGGGATTGAAATCAACGACTTTCTCGAAAAACCGCACCGCATGTCGCAAATACACCATCCCCAAATTGTAATGCACATCAATCCGCTGAGGATTCATTTTCAACACATTGAGATAGTTTTCAATTGCCATTTCGGTGCAGTTGCCCATCCCGCCCCACAAGCGACCCTTAATGAACTCTTTCGCCTCATCTTCCAGCCTTTTCGCTTTTTTACTAATTTTCTTGTTGTTCATAATTTTTAATTTTTAATTGTGAAATTTTCTGCAAAGGTAAACAGCACTAAACGCGACACTCATTCGTTCCTGCTCTTCTCGCGAAATTTTATATTTAATCGCCATCTCTCGCCATTTTGCCACTGCATTGACGGTGTTTTCAATGATTTTGGCTGCCGTTTCGTCCGTCAATCTGAAAAATGGTGCCACTTCTGCGGCTAAATCCAAATTTAGGGAATTATCGTGCGCCGAGATATTCAATTTCAAGCCGCCTCGGTAAGGATTGGGGTTAATGTCATACGCTGGAGAGAGTACCCAGCCCGATGCTGTGAGCAAAAAACCGTGATTTCGCAGATGGTCGTCCGTGTTGCTCACACAAATGGAAAAAACGATGCGCCTAAACAATTCCTCCAAATCTTGCGCCACATTTGCCCCTTTTTGAATGATAAATGCCACCAATTCCAGATAACTGACCCCTTCTTGCGCCCCTGTACCATCAATATAGCCCAACAGGGTCATGGCGGAAGCAAAATGCAACCGTTTCCCCTGTGCCGTGCGGTCAAAACGCTTGGTTAAAAACGTGTGATAAGTGCCGTAAAACCGTTTTGCCATTGCCTGAGCCACATTTAGCCCTGCTTTTTGCGCCAATTCGTTACACACCATTTCCCATGCACCCACATCATAGCGGTCGTCCTTGCTCGGAAATTTGGCAATCCACAACGTCCCATTCGCATCCATAACCCCTGCCTTGGGTCGCGCTCCGCCCAAAGATGCACCCGGCGCAAGCAGCATAGAGAGCCATTTCAGATGTTCGGCATCGTTCTTTATCCGGTTGTTTTCCAACTGATAACTTGCGTGTTCGAGTTCCCGAATAGATGTCCACGGCGGCGTTGAAAAATGCGTATTGTCATTCAGAAACATCCCCGATGCCGCTTCTTTAAATCGCAACGCACCCATGCGGTGTTTGTCAAACACGCCCAGCAAAAAATCGGATTCCGTCAAATTGCGGCAGGGACGATTTTCCATACGTGCTAAAATAGACTCTCGTCGTTCCATTAACACACGCCCCCAGCGGTCGGGCGACGAATCCAGAAAAACACCAAAATTGTTCTTCTCTTCTCGCAGATATTGCCGCCCGGAATAAATGCCCAAGTCAGGGTCAATCTCTTGTGCCAAAGGCGATTGCAACCATTGACGGTCGTATTCAAAGGAAAAAATTTCTTTGCCGCGCACAAACATTGAAAACAATGTGCCAATAAATTGCGATGCCTCCAAGCCCTCCCAATCCGCATAAACCAATATCTCTTTCGCCTCATTCATGACTTTTTGTTTGTTTTTTAGGTGCACGTTTTTTGACCAAAAGTTCTGCATCTTGCAATTTTCGTCCCAAAACATCGTCCGCTGCCATCGAAGCAATGTTTTTTTCCAAGCCCAACACAAAAAGAACTTGTGCGTAATAGCCGAATGACACACTTGGCTCGCCTTTTTCAATTTGCCAAAGGGTAGAGCGCGAAATGCCTGCGCGCTCGGCAACCTGCTCGGCACTCAATCGCCGCCGCAATCGCGCCAATTTAATATCACCTCCCAATTCCACTATGATTTGGGTGAGGCGAGGCAACAATACAAATTTTATCCGTTTCATAACTTCTGATATTTCGGACAAAGGTAAGCATTTTGTTTGAATTATCAAACATTATCTATTGTCATATCCAATCCTCCTCAATCCAACAACACCGCCCAATCTTCCGCATCCACTCATAATGCCGCTCAAAGCTGCCTTGATTATTGCAAATCCACAGCATTTTCCTCGCTTGGGATAGCGATACCATTGGCAGAGGCGCATCACCATCGGTCAGAATAATCATGCCGTCATATAATTTGTGGAATTTTGCAAAATAATCTATGGCGGAATGGAAATTGGTGCCGCCGCGTCCGCGTACTGTGATGCTTTTTTGCGCTTTTTTCATGGATATGGGTGCGCCTTTTACTTCGGTGTCGAACTGGATTACGTCTATTGACTGTATGCCGTACTTGAAAAAACGGTTGATGACCGAGTAGAACAGGCTTATTTCCTTGTCGGAGATGGAGCCGCTCACATCTACGGCAATCAGCAGGCGGGTGGTGAA
>JAISKR010000184.1 GCA_031260845.1 Bacteroidales bacterium | reverse complement strand
AATAGGCGACAAAGATAAGCATTTTTTCAATTAAGAATTAAAAATTAAGAATTAAGCGCAATTGACAATTTTTGCCGCAAAGACCTGACAGTGTCGCCCCGACCTGTCAGTGTCAAAACAAAAGACAAAACCCCCGCATCGACTCTACATCTTCCCTATGGACACCGTGGACACTTGCCGTTTGTCTTGAATCTGCCCTAGCGCCTTTTAGCCTTTTAATTCTCAATTTTTACAAGGAAAGTATATTCGAGGGCTGTTTCCTTGAATGATTCATATCTTCTCGACGCGTCGCCGTGTCCGGCGTCCATGTTGGTTTGCAAAAGTAGCAGGTTTTGGTCGGTTTTCATGTCGTGCAATTTGAGTAGCGGCAACTGAACCTGATACGATCGAAAAGGTTTTGAATACGAAGTTTTCGACATAGATATAAAATAAAAAATCTTTCTTTATGCAGCAATTGATTTTTTTTCTACCTTTGTCGCATTAAATTAATGTAATCATAAAAATCATTATCATGAAAAAGTTTTTTGTATTAATATTGTGTTGCGCTTGTTTTAGCGCTGTTTTAACGGGACAAACAAAAAAGGCGAAAGGCGCCCAGCCTTTGTTTACTTCCAATTTATCCAACGCCGACTACGATGCGTCCGTATGGTCGGTTGACAAGTCGGGCGTCATTTCTGCCACTGCCGATCAGGCTCTTTGGACAAACAAAGAGTACGAGAATTTTGAACTTACTCTTGAGTTTAAGACGGATAAATGTACGAATAGCGGCGTAGTTATTTATGCCACCGACAAAAAGGACTGGATTCCCAATTCGGTTGAAATTCAGATTTTTGACGTCTATTGCGTTGAACATGAAACCAAGGCAAGTACGGGTACCTGCGGTGCTGTTTACGGACACCTTGCCCCCAATGCTTATCAGTTGGTTAAAAAGCCGGGCGAATGGAACACCATGAAAGTGACCGCCAAAGGTAAGAGCATCAAGGTGGAACTGAACGGCAAGAAAATAACCGATATGGATATGAGCAAATGGACTTCTGGCACTGTAAATCCTGATGGCTCGGCAATTCCGTCATGGTTGCCCAAACCTTTTTCAGGTATTCCTACCAAAGGATATATCGGCTTTCAGGGAAAACACGGGCAAGCCTTGATTTGGTTCAAAAATATCAAGATTAAACAGTTGTAAAAACGGTATTGCTTCAAAAATCATTTTAGGTATATACGACGCTACCTCAATGTTTTTTTATTGTATAATGTGAAAAATATTTTACCTTTGCATTGAATTTGATATGTTATGGCAAAGGCAAAGATGGTGAAAACAGAAGACGAAATCCTGCCATCGTTTTATTTAGACCCGTTGACGGATTTCGGTTTTAAGAAAATATTTCTGAACAAGGAATTGTTGATAGCGTTTCTCAACGACTTGCTCTGTGTACATATTAAGGATATTCAATATCAGCCTACTGAAGGCTTAGGTGACCGTGCGGAATACCGCAGAGTTATTTTTGATTTGTTTTGTACCACCGAAAGTGGCGAGTATTTTATTGTGGAAATGCAGGTTGGACGGCAAACTTTTTTTGCTGACAGGGCGCTATTTTACGCATCTCATGCTATTCGTAAGCAGGCGCCGCGTAAAAAGTATTGGAACTACGAACTGAAAGCAGTTTACGTTGTGGCAATACTTGATTTTATTACATTCAAGGAAGAATCTGTCAAAAATACCGTAATAGAACAAGTATATCTGTATCGCGAACATGGAGGAAAACAATTCTCAGACAAGTTGAACCTTATTTTTATTGAGTTACCAAAATTTACAAAACAAGCGAATGAGTTACAAACCAATACAGATAAATGGTTATACCTGCTGAAACACCTTTCGACATTGGAAAGTCCGCCTTACATAGAAGGCAATATTTTCAAACGATTTTTAGAAGTAGCACAAGTAAGAAATTTAACACCAACGGAAATGGAAACATATACAAGAACCCTCAAAAGGGATTACGGTGTGCGGGACATTGTTTCGTATGCCAAAAGGGAAACTCGGGATGAAGAACGGATACAATTTGCCGTTAAGTTACTTAAACGGAAAACACCTGTGGCAGAGATAGTAGAACTGACTGAACTGACAACTGCTCAAATTCAAGATATGTTGAAAAATTTGCAGTAAACAATGCCTATCCACCGTCAATGTGTCGGTAAATAGTCAGATTGTGTTCATTGGCGTGGCGGTTAATTTTCCAACAGCGAACTGTCGCCGTAACTGAGGAAACGAAAACCGTTTTCAAAGGCATAATTATATATGTCTTTCCACTTATCACCCACAAAAGCGCCTACCAATAACAGCAAGGTGCTTTGTGGCTGGTGGAAATTGGTGATGAGTCGCCGGCAAACGCGAAAGGTGTAGGATGGCACAATCATGATTTGCGTGGACGCCTGCAAACATTGCAGTCCGGCTGCTTCCATTTTCGCTATCAGCAGGGAAATCGCTTCTTGAAGAGGGATGTCCTGCGGCAACTGACAGGCTTCCCATTGTTTCAATTCCGAATGACGAAGGTCGTATGCCTGTTGCATCTGTTTTACCGCCAACCAATAAACGCTTTCCAGCGCCCGCATGGAAGTAGTGCCCACGGCAGTCAGGCGTCCGGTGTTGGCAAGGATTTTCCGCAACAGGTCGATATGGACGCTGAAAAATTCGACGTGCATTTCATGTTGCAGGGCATCGTGATGCTGTACAGGGCGGAAAGTGCCGGCTCCCACGTGCAGGGTGACTTCCTCCATGCAGACGCCTTTTTCCGTTAGCCGTTCCAACACCCGTTTAGAAAAGTGCAAACCTGCGGTTGGTGCGGCAACCGAGCCTTTGTGCTTTGAATAGACAGTCTGGTAGCGTATCTCGTCAATGGCTTCGGCTTTGCGATTCAGGTAAGGTGGGATAGGGGTCTGACCAAAACTGTCCAACACACTGCCGAAATCCAAACCGCCGGTCCAACCAAAACGTATCACTGCATAATTGTCTGTCGCATTGAGTTTTTCAGCAGAAAACGCAATTTGTTTTCCGTCAACCGTAATTTCCTTGTGCAAAACTCCTGCTTTCCATTTTTTTTGATTGCCTATCAGGCATTTCCATTGACAACTTTCGGTTTGAGAAAAAGACAATTGGTATTCGACAGGTTTGTGCGGTTCGAGGCAGAAAATTTCAATCCTTGCGCCCGTCTCTTTTTCCATCTCCACACGCGCTCTGATGACACGGGTATTGTTGAAAACCATCAAATCATCTTTGCTGATATAGTCCGGCAAATTCTCAAAACTGTCATTGCTGATGGCGCCATTTTTATACACCAAAAGTTTTGATTGGTCGCGTTCCGCCAAAGGATATTTGGCAATGCGATGTTCGGGAAGATGGTAATTGAAATCCGCTATTGCAAGTTCACGTCCCATATTCCGGCGCTTTTTTCGAGTTCCACCACGGCTACACAATAATTGAACAGGGTTTCAATATATTGCACTTTGACGTCATTGTAAGTGCGCTGAGCGTCCAAGACTTCGAGCAAAGACACTTCGCCGCGCTGATGGCTGTATCTCTTGCCTTCGAGCACTTCTTTCGCTTTGTCCAACATATCGTTTTCAAAACGTTTCAACTGCTCTGCAAGCGACAGATAACTTCTGTAAGCCTGCATCACTTCCGTCTGCACCTGCAATTGCACTTGTTGATACTGTACTTCTGCTTGTTGCTCGCGGAATTGAGCCGCTTTAACGGCGCCTTTATTGAAATTGGAAAATTTGAGCGGGATGCTTAAACCGGCAGAAATCCCTGTGAAAGGCGGCGCCGGCGCTTCGTCGTTATAAACACGGGCGTTTTTGCTCAATCCCAACGATACGTCAATGTCGGTATTCCTTTCGCGACGGGTCACTAACAGTTCGCCGGATGCCAATTGGCTGTTTTTTCGGGCAACGATGACGTCTGTCCTGTTATCTACCGCCGTGGACACAAGGCTGGAAAGGATAAAAAGCCGAGGTTCGAGTTTCATGGACGCATTCGGTTGATACAGAGCGGTGTTTTCAGCCGAGCCGGTCAGCAGATTGAGGTCTGCGAAAGCGTTGTACAGTTCTACCTTTGCCTGCAACAGTTCGTTGTACATGATGCCGGCTTCCAATTTGCTTTGCGTGGCGTCCAATTCCTTTATCTTGCCCAGTACGAAACGAATACTGTCGCTGACAGCCAATTGCCTGAAATCATTGTATGATTCCTGCTTTACGCGATATAATTCCTCTTGTTTCAATGCTTCCAAATAGGAAACAGTGGCGGCTGCCCGTAAATTGCGGAAATAATCGGCTAACACCGCTTCGGTCAGTTCCTTCTGGTTGTTTGCCAATGCGATTCCTGCGCTGCGTTTGCCGAAAGAGAAGGTTTTGCTTAACTCAAACTCAAAGCCTTCGCCCATTTGCAGGCTGTTGTTTTCGTTGTAGTAATAGGTTGCCGCAAGGTTAGGGTCGTTGAACACCTTGGCAGCAACGATTTCTGCTTCCGAAACCTGCACGTTGAGTTGCTCGGCGGCATATTCGAGATTGCCTTTTGTCACTTTGTCCATGTAGTCCTGATAGGTCAACGGCACTAACTGCTGACTGAAAGCAGAAAAACTGCAAGTTAAAAAAAACGTACTCAAAAGATATTTCGCTTTTGGCAATACCGAAAGTTCTGTATTCATCACGGATAAAAATTTTGACAAAGATACATATTTTTACACTACCACATTGATAATTTTTTTCGGCACGATAATCACCTTTTTCGGCGGCTTGCCTTCCGTCCATTTTTGGGCGGTTTCATGGGCAAGCACCGTTTGTTCGATGGTTTTGACGTTCATATCAAGCGGCAGTTCGAGCATAAACCGTGTTTTGCCGTTGAACGACACCGGATAGGTAAACGTGTTTTCGACAAGATACTGCTCGTTAGCAACAGGGTAGGGGGCTGTGGTGACGCTTTCGCTGTGTCCGAACGCCTGCCACAGTTCTT
>JAISKR010000162.1 GCA_031260845.1 Bacteroidales bacterium | reverse complement strand
GAGTACACAACGAGCCTCTCGGAATGCACAACGAAATGCACGTTGAAAACAGGAAATCATTTATTAATTTCATTTTATAATCTCTAAATTCAAACGATATGGCAAATAGTGTAAATTACATTCCAAGAAGCGACGACCGCTTCAACGCATGGGCTGTCAACCTGTTGCGGTACATTGATTTTCACAGCGCAAACTGGGACACGCCCGCAGTCGCTTTTACGGAGGTGCAGGCGATGCTCGACCCGTGGAAAGCGGCTCTGGCAAACGCCGACAACCCCGAAACACGCACCAAAGCGACCGTGAAGGTCAAAAATGAGTTGCGAAAGGCTTTCGAGGCTGAAATCCGCCGCGTGGTAAAGGCGTACATTACCTACAATCCGGCAGTGACCGACGCCGACCGCGACAACATGGCACTGCCCGTGCACAAAACCACGCACACCCCCGCGCCCGCGCCAACCACCGTGCCGGAGTTTCGCGTGGACACAAGCATCATCCGCCGCCTCACCGTTCATTTTCAGGCGGCAGGCAGCAAAATCAAGGCTAAACCGGCAGGAGTGCACGGCGCCGAAATACGATGGGCAATCATCGACGCGCCCGCCGCAGGGGTAGAAACGCCCAAATTGGGCGTCTCTACATTGGTCAATTCCTCGTTCGACACCAACTCGCCCCTCACCCTCGAATTTGACGAGCCTGAACGCGGCAAGTCCGTCTATCTCTGCCTTCGCTGGGAAAACACCCGCGGCGAAAAAGGTCCGTGGAGCGACATTATGATGGCAATAGTGCCGTAAACAGCCCCTCCCCAGCCCTCCCCGAAGGGGAGGGAGCCGCAAAGCAAAAACTTTTTCATTTCGCACACTTGGAATTTTCAAAATTTTCATGTATATTTGCAGGGGTAAAAATTAATGCGTCATCTGCGTGCCAAGACAATTTAACAAGGGGTTTAAACCCCTTGTTGCTGTATGCTGTATGCTGTATGCTGTATGCTACAGGCAAAAATCCGCCACTTCAAAATAAAATTTACTGTTTCTGAAATTTTTGTTTTGGATATTACAAATGAAGTTCATACATTTGCAAATTCAAAGTTCATCTCATGGATAAGAATACTTTTATTGTGATGGTTGCTGTGCTCGCTATGCAAGCGCTTGCATCGTGTGCTACGTGCAGCAGAACGCAGCAGGACGATTTTGTGGTGCCGGATTCGGTGCGCAATGTGTCCGCGACAATTTCCGAATCCGTCATCAAAGAGGTGGTGGACAATATCTCGTCGCCCATCGAAACGGCGGCTTTGTTCAAAAGCCTCAATGTGCCTTTCGCGCAGAAATATCTGGCTACCACCAAAAACCTGTCCGACTATCACACCGCTTGCGCCAAGGCGTTCAACCTCGGCATTTTCGGCGCCGACCTCGGTTATATTAATATGTACGGGAAAGTTTCTCTGGTGTCGGTCAACATTATCGCCATGAAAAGTCTGGCAGACGGGCTGAATATCGGACAATTCTTCAACTATACCACGCTGAAACACCTTTCGGACAACAACGAAAATATTGATTCGCTGATATACATTTCCCAGCAGAGTTTTAATAAGATGGATCGTTACCTTCGCCAAAGCGGACGCGGCAACCTGAGCATCGTCATGGTGACCGGCGTGTGGGTGGAAGCAATGTATCTGTCCTGCCAGTTCTACAAAGACCGCCCCAACGCCCGCTTAGCCGAAAGCATAGTGGAACAGAAGTTGCTGCTGGCGGAACTGCTCAATATGCTGCAAGTTTACAAGGGGCAGAAAGAGGTGGCGGACTTAATCGGCGAGTTGACCGCCATCGAGGCAACCTTTGAACCCGTTGAGATGCTTGTGCAGGACGGCAATTTGGAAGAGATAGAGTCTGACGGCGCCCTGCGCGTGGTTCAGCACGACGCCACCATTGTGAAATACACGCCCGAACAACTTGCGGCGGTGATAAGTGCGATTGAAAATGTGCGAAATAAGTTGATAAAGTGAAAAAGAGAAGATGAAAAAGGTATTATTTTTAGGAATGATTTTTTCGCTTGCCCTCGTTGCCCAATCCGTGAAAGCGCAAACGGAAACCCAGCGGATAGATTTATGCGTGAAAGCCGCCGGTGACGTCAAGTTTCTGTACGATTATCCCACACAGTTGGCAGCCGCGGCTGTCGGCGAAAAAGCGCCTGTTTTCAGGCAAGCCATAGCCCTGCGCAAAGGAAACCGTTACCGTTTCACCATTTGCACCGATGAGGAATCGGCAGGCGAAGGCGTTTTGCAGGTTTTCGATGAAAACAAGCCCGTCGGAAGTTCCTTTAACCCCGAAACCGGAAGGGAATACCAGAGTTTCGATTTCGACTGTCAGAAAACCGCCTTTTACGTTATGTTTATTTCATTCAAAGATGGAAAGGAAGGCTCTGCGGTCGGCATCCTTTCGCACGTGAAAACGCTCTGACGTTCCGGCTAACGGCACATATAAAGCACCACAAACCCGTAACATATCCCCGCTATCAGAATGGCGTTCATCCAACGACCGATGATGTGATAATCTTTGCCATCCTTTGCTAGAAACATTTTCCAGCCGGTGTAAACCAAGGGGACAATCAGGAAAAACAGGAAATAGAAAAAGGTGAGGAAATCTATCTGCCCTTCAAGATTTTTCGCCAGAAAGAACCAAAACAGGCATCCCAAGGCGATGACGAGCAGCGAATGGATGCCCGTCACTGCCCATTTGGCGGCATTGGTTCCCAACACAAGCACAATAGAGCGAAATCCGTAAGCCTTGTCGCCTTCAAAATCTTCTGTGTCGCGGACAATTTCGCGCGAAAGCGATACCAAAAACGAGAAACCGGAAAAAGCCAACACCCAGAGAATGACCAGCGTCAGATTGGTGTGCGCATCCAGCAGTTGCTGCCGGTAGGTCTGGTTGAGCAGGGGAATGTCCATCAGCGTCAACAGGGGCACGAATGCCACGAACAGGGCTACTATGAGGTTGCCGATAAGGAATTGCCGCTTGTAGGTGAAGGAATAGAGCCAAAGAACGCCCGCCACCATGATAAACAGGATGACTAAATGCGCTACGCCCGCCCGCCACGTGACATAACCGCCCAGCAAAACACCCGCCAAAGAAAGGACAATATGTGTCAACATGGCTTTGCGCCTGCCGATATGCTTGCCTACCACCACTCTGTCGGGGCGGTTGATGGAATCGGTGCGAACGTCGAAGTAGTCGTTGATGGCATAGCCGGCGGCAGCAGTGCATACGGTGGACAGCACTAAACAAAAGAACGTGAAAGCGCTCAGTTGCAAGTCAAATCCGTAAAGGCGCACAAGCGGCTGCACCACCGCATAGCGCATGACGTACTGTATAAACACTATCAACAACAGTTGATTCCAACGTATCAAAGAGAGAAACGACTTCATCAAAAAGATTTTCGACAAAGATACAACAATAATTATTAATTATCAATGGTTAATTATTAATTTGGCATACATTTTGTTCCAATTAGTTTAATTGATATTGACAGGTTCTGTATTTTAAACCAAAATAAATAAAAAAAAATGAAAAGGAGAGTTTTTATACCGGCATTTGCAGCGATATTGCTTGCTTTTGGCGGATGTAACAAAGACAAAGACAACGAGGTGGTTGATCCGGTGGTGGCTTCCATCAGTTCTAAATGGGAAATCAGCGACCCTGCGAGCAAGTATGCGGCGTTTGAGTTCCAAACCGACGGCACCTACATTGTTACCGAATATGTCACGGTATCGACGAAAGCCCTGAAAACGAGCGCTTCGATAGCAGACGGCAAATTATCTCAAAATCCGTTTTTCACCGTTGGCAAGGATGCCAAGCAGATAGTGCGCACCGGCGAAACGAAACAA
>JAISKR010000052.1 GCA_031260845.1 Bacteroidales bacterium | reverse complement strand
ACGCCAACAGTCCTGCCACCAACAAACACCCGAAAATAAGCACATTACGGGCGCTTTTCCCCAGAATGACGTTGAGTTGTTTCCCTTGTCCGATAGCCACCATTTCCCGCCATGTTTTTCTATGAAAAACGAGGTAAATCAACGGAAAAACGGCAGCCCCAAAGGTTTTTTCCACCCAGAAATACTGACAGCAAGCGACAGCAAGTATTCCGTTCAGCAAATAAAAATAAATTCCGAATCTTTCGCCCAGCAACACGATAGAGGTATTCTTTCCGGCTCGCCGGTCGGAAAAGCGGTCGCGAAAATTATTCGCCACCAATATGTTAATACTGACCAAACCACAGGCAATACCGCAAACGACAACAGGTACAGACCATTGCAACGCTTGCACGTAGTACGTAAACCCAACGGGAACAATGCCGAAAAAAATCAACACGGCAACGTCGCCCAAGCCGTGGTAGGCGAGAGGATAGGGACCACCCGAATAACCCAATGCCGCCAAGGCGATGAATGCGCCTGTTACGAGCAATTGCCATCCCCCATAGGGAATCAACAACAAACCAAGCATACAGTCGACTACCAGCAAACCAATCGTAACGCGCAACATGGTTTTCGGCGCTATCCAACCCTCAGACACAGCGCGTTGCGGACCTAAACGCTCTTCATTGTCGCTGCCCTTCCGGTAATCAAAATAATCGTTGGCAAAATTGGAAATGATTTGTGCAATCATCGCAAACAGGAAACAGATAAGCGCAGGCTGCCAGCGAAAATGCTGATAGTGAACAGCCGCCGCACAAGCCACCAGCACGGGCGTTGTTGCTGCCGGCAGCGTTTTGGGACGTGCGGCAAGCATCCATGCCCTGAAAGATTTTTTTTGGATATTATTCATAACAGGGGACAAAGATACGCATCATTATTGTAATTTTGCACCTCAAAAATCCATCAGCAATGAATTACCCATCAGAGAAAGTGCTTCCATACAGCGGCAATGAGGCTTCAAAAGGCGTACAGGTCGCAAAAATGTTCGATGAAATAGCGCCGCGATACGATTTGTTGAATCATGCGCTTTCATTCGGCATTGACAGATATTGGCGAAAAAAAGGCATCCTGTCGCTGCAAGATGTTTGCCCTGCAAAAATTTTGGACATTGCCACCGGCACGGGCGATTTGGCGATACAAGCCTGCAAAATGCTGAAACCGACACAAATTACCGGCATTGACATATCGGACGGCATGATGCAAATAGGCAAAGCGAAAGTTTCCGGCGCCGGATTGTCCGGCGTTATTACCTTTGAGCAGCAGGATTGTACCGCCATGCGTTTTGCCGACCATTCTTTTGATGCGGCAATGATAGCCTTCGGAATCCGCAATTTTGCAGATATTGACAGTGGTTTGCGGGAAATTTTACGGGTGCTTCGTCCGGGTGGCAAACTGATGATACTGGAACTGTCCACGCCCGAATATTTTCCAATGAAACAGTTATATCAACTTTATTCCGCCATCATTCCGGTGATAGGACGCTGTATTTCGCGAAGCAAGGCGGCATATCGCTATCTGCCCAAATCAATAGCGGCGTTCCCTCAAAATGCAAAAATGAAAGCCATCATGGAACAAACCGGTTTTGGCAAAGTGGCGTACCGAAAAATGACGTTTGGGATTTGCACAATGTACTTGGGCTACAAATCGTTTAAATGATTGTCACCCAATTGTGAGTATCGGGTTCGTCGCCGTACTGGATAGCCCGCAAAAGATTGTATAACTTGGTACTGACAGGTCCTGCCTGCTCGCCGTATTGGTAAGTGACGCCGCTTTGCGGGTCGAAAATTTTCCCGATAGGCGTGATGACGGCTGCGGTGCCGCATTCGCCCGTTTCCTCGAAAGTGCTCAATTCCGTTGCTTCCATCGGTCGCTGTTCCACCGTTATTCCCATTTCCTTAGCCAGCGTCATCAGGCTGTTGTTGGTGATGGAAGGCAAGATGCTGTGCGACTTGGGCGTAACGTAGGTATTGTTTTTGATGCCGAAGAAGTTAGCCGGTCCACATTCGTCAATGTATTTCTTTTCTCTTGCATCCAAATAGAGGCTGGTGGCGTAGCCTGCCTGCTGCGCCTGTTCGGCTGCGACAAGGCTGGCGGCATAGTTTCCGCCCACTTTGATATGTCCCGTGCCCAGAGGAGCCGCACGGTCGCTGTCACGTGTAATCATCACATTCACAGGTTTGAAGCCTGTTTTAAAGTAGGGACCCACCGGCGTTACAAAAACCATGAAAAGATACTCATCTGCCGGTTTGACGCCTACCGCAGCGCCCGTGCCAATGAGCAGCGGACGGATATAAAGACTGGCGCCCGATTCGTAAGGGGGCACAAAGCGTTGGTTGAGAGTTATCGCTTTCTTTACTGTCTCAACAAACAGTTCCACAGGCGGTTCCTGCATCCGAATGTAAGCAGCGGATGCCTGCATACGACGCGCATTGTCTGCACACCGGAACACGCGGATTTTCCCGTCTTTCCCGCGAAACGCCTTCATCCCTTCAAAGGATTCCTGTCCGTAGTGCAGACAAGTTGCCGCTATGTGCATCGACACCTGTTCCGACGAACTGATTTCCAATTCGCCCCATTTACCATTTTTGTAATAACATCTTACATTATAGTCGGTTTTGATATAACCGAACGGTAAATTTCCCCAATCAATATTTTCCATTTATGTATTTTTTCGTCATGCAAAAGTATAATCAATTTCTTGATTATGCAAATTCATTTGAATCTGATTCCTTTTTTATCATTGTCAATGGTGTATGCGCCAAACTGTCTTCGTTCGCTTTCCGCACCAATCCAATGTCGGTAGCAGAAAATACATCTTTTTGAATATCTATCATATCTATTTATTATTTTATTTAACGGGTTCGTGCATCATCATATCCTCAATTACAATGGTCAGTTCTTCAGGTGGCAT
>JAISKR010000044.1 GCA_031260845.1 Bacteroidales bacterium | reverse complement strand
TGGTTTAATGGACATTTATTTTTTGCAAAAGTCGTAATTTTTCTTTTCATTTCAAAATAAAAATTTAGAGGATGCGAAAGATGAACGGAAAAACGAACAATGAATCACAAACGTACTATGTGTATCATCACGTATCACTATTTCACTTTTACCACTGTAATACCGCTGCCGCCCTGTTGTATGTCCTCGTCGTCGAAGGACACTACCGAGGGCGATGTTTTCAGGTATTGGCGAATCATTTGTCGCAGAATGCCGTTGCCTTTGCCGTGCAGAATGCGTACCTCGCCGATATTCAGCATTGCCGCATCGTCCACCAATTCTTCTACTTTGGGAAGGGCTTCTTCGGTGCGCATTCCGCGAACGTCGATGGACGACTTGAACCGCAGCCGCCTTTCGCCGACATTGAACACCTGAATGGACGGCGTGTGGCGTATGTGCTGTTTTTTGTGCTCGTTTTTCGATATTTTCATCAACCGTGTCATCGGAAGCGTGCTGCGCAGTTGTCCCAGAGCGATGATGACATTTTCGCCGTTTATTTCCAATACTTCGCCGGATGTTTCCTGTCCGTCCACCCGCACCATGTCGCCTTTGCGGATAGTGGCGTCCTGCGGCTGCCGACTGCTGTCTGCTTCCGGTTGTTTGCTGTTGTCTGTCGCCGCCTTTTTGCGTTCCCGCTCTTTCAACTTGGCTATTTTCCGCTGAATGCGCTCTTCCTCATCGCTTACGCTTTGCTGTTCCTTTGCTTTGAACGCTTCCAACTCTTTGCGCACCGTTTTGGTGCTTTCTTTCTCTGCTTGATTTTCCCGAATGGTGCGGATGGTGTTCTCAATCATCTTGTTGGTGTCCGCTAACAGTTGCTGCGCCTCTTTTCGCGCGTTTTCGATGATGGTTTTGCGTTCCTGCCCCATCTTTTCCAGTTCGGTCAGTTGCTTTGCCGCAATTTCGCTTAGACGTTTCTCGTGTTTGCGCACGTCTTCCCGTTTGTGTTCCCAATAGCGTTTGTCGCGCTCTATTTCGTGCAGGTGTTTCTCAAAATCCACATTTTGACGCCCTGCTTTGTCGGCGGCTTCGGCGAGGATGCTTTCGGGAAGCCCTATTTTTCCGGCTATTTCAAAGGCAAAGGAACTGCCCGGCTTGCCTGTTTCCAAACGGAAAAGCGGCTGCATCAATCGGCTGTCGTACAGCATGGCGCCGTTGACAATGCCCTCTGTGGATGAGGCAAAGTGTTTCAGGTTGCTGTAATGCGTGGTGATAACACCATATACGCCTTTTTCGTTGAGGTTTGAGAGGATGGCTTCGGCAATAGCGCCGCCGATAGTGGGTTCTGTGCCTGCGCCAAATTCGTCAATCAGGATGAGTGTGCGAGGGGTTGCCTGTCGGACGAACTGCTTCATGTTCAGCAGGTGCGAACTGTAAGTGCTCAGGTCGTTGTCAATGGACTGCTCGTCGCCGATGTCAATGCAGATGCTGTCGAACAGCCCCATTTCCGAGTTTTCGGACATGGGCGCAAGCAAGCCGCACTGGAACATATACTGCACCAAACCGGTCGTTTTCAGGCAAACGCTCTTGCCGCCCGCGTTGGGTCCAGAAATGAGCAATATCCGTCGGTCGGATGTCAGCGCGATGTCCAACGGGATGACCTCGCGATTTTCTTTGGCGAAGTTCACATACATTACCGGATGCACTACCCGTTTCCACTCAAACGCCTGACTGTTGCCGAACATAGGTTTCACGGCTTTCAGACGGATTGCCAGCAGGGCTTTGGCGCGGATAAAATCCATTTCGCCGAGAAAGCAGAAAGCGTGCAGCAGTCCCTCAATATGCGGGCGAAGTTGGTCGGCAAAGGCGGTGAGGATGCGAATGATTTCGCGCTGTTCGGCAAAGGACAGTTCGCGGATGGCGTTATTGACAGCCACCACTTCGGCAGGTTCAATGTAGGAAGTGCGTCCTGTCGCCGATTCGTCATGCACAATGCCGTTAATCTTGCGTTTGTCAGAGGCGTTGACCGGAATGACGGTACGTCCGTCGCGCACAGCCGGCGTTATGCCTTCGTCCACCAAGCCGTCTGTTTGCGCCTGCTTGATGATGCGCTGCATGGTACGCGCCACCGACGCCTGTTTGGACGCTATTTCGCGGCGGATGTCAGCCAGCGCGGGCGAGGCGTTGTCGCGTACACGCCCGTTGTGGTCAAGCAGTTTGTCTATCGCTTTTACCAAGTCGGGAAAACTTTCCACATTGTCCGTCAGGTGGCGCAACAGCGGGTATTGCTCTTTGCTGCGGAAGAATGCAAGAATGTCGCGGATGCTCTCCAACGATTTTTTGAGCGCAAAAACGTCTTCCACATTGGGGAAAGTGCCCGGAATGGCGATATGACGCAGCATCGGCGTCACGTCAAAAAAGTTGCGGTCGGGAAAACCTGTTTCCATCAGGCAAATCTGTCGAAACTCTTCGGTTTGCCCCGTCAAAAGGTCAATCGTGTCGAACGAGGTCAAAAACGCCATCTCGTCCACCTTTTGGATGCCTAAGGGCGACAAACACCGCTCTTTCAGCCATTCACGAATGACCGGAAAATTGATTTTCGCTTCAAAATTATCAGGATAAATCATTGTTCATGCTCTCAATGAGGGCTGTTTTTTTGGCAAACATACTGCTTTTTTCCGAATTTTTTCAATAGATTTTTTTTCTATTCAAAAAAGATGTTTACCTTTGCACTCGCAAAAATAAGGACCCGTAGCTTAATTGGATAGAGCATCTGACTACGGATCAGAAGGTTGGGGATTCGAGTTCCTTCGGGTCCGCCCTGACAGCAAAGCCTTGCATTGATAAAATGCGAGGCTTTGTTTTTTATATATTGTATATGACTATCTGCACAGACAATTTTCCCAAGCCGATTATATTTTTTGGATAATTTTAATGTTTTTTAACAAATAAAGTGAGTATAAAATTTGAATTTTACACTCTTATTTAAAACTGATTTATTGTTTTTTTGAATGAGGAAAATTGAATACATCGGGAAAGAAAAGATTGATTTAGAACAAAAAATTCAGTTTTTAGGATCTGTTTGTTCTTTTCCATT
>JAISKR010000020.1 GCA_031260845.1 Bacteroidales bacterium | reverse complement strand
GTTGAAAATCTGCACTCGCCCATGTTGATGAAAGACATGAAAAGGGCGGTGGACAGGATAGGGCACGCCATGCAGAACCGCGAAATGATTATGGTTTATGGTGATTACGATGTGGATGGCACCACCGCGGTAGCCATGATGTATGCTTTTCTCAAAGCGCACTATCCGAATGTAATCTATTATATTCCCGATCGCTATACGGAAGGCTACGGAGTGTCATACAAGGGGATAGACACGGCGAAGGACAAGGGTTGCAAACTGATGATCAGTTTGGATTGCGGCATCAAGGCGGTGGACAAGGTGAAATATGCCGCAGACAAAGGCATCGACTTCATTATCTGCGACCATCATTATCCGGGCGCCGAGTTGCCGGCTGCTTTTGCTATCCTCAACCCGAAACGGGCAGGCTGCGAATATCCTTTCAAGGAATTGTCGGGTTGCGGCGTGGGGTTCAAACTGCTGCAAGCCTTGGCGCTGGCTAACAAGATACCGATGGAAGAGGTGTATGACTACCTCGATTTGGTGGCGGTGAGCATCGCCTCGGACATTGTGCCGGTGAACGGCGAAAACCGAGTGTTGGCGTCATTAGGCATCAGGAAGTTGAACGAAAACCCGCGCATAGGGCTAAAAGCGTTGATGAAACTATCCGGCATGGAAGGCACAGACCAGCAGGTGGACGACATTGTGTTCAAGATAGGACCGCGCATCAATGCAGCCGGACGGATGGAATCGGGCGAAAGGGCAGTAGAACTGCTTATTTCGGACGATGAAAAAGCCGCCCGCGATTTTAGCGCTAAAATCAACCAATTCAACGACGACCGCCGCAACATCGATTCGGATATCACGAGCAAAGCACTCAGAATGTTGTCGGCTGACCCCGAAACGGATTACCGCAAAACGACGGTGCTGTACGATTCCACTTGGCACAAGGGCGTGATAGGCATCGTGGCGTCCCGCTTGATAGAAAACTATTACCGCCCAACGGTGATACTTACCCAATCGGGTGATTTTGCCACCGGTTCCGCACGTTCCGTGGAAGGCTTCGACCTCTATTCAGCCATTGACGCTTGCAGCGACCTGTTGGAAACCTTTGGCGGTCATTTGTACGCAGCCGGCATAACGCTCAAAAAAGAGAACATCGCGGCGTTCAACCGCAAATTTGAAGAAACAGTGGCGGCGACTATCACCGACGCACAACTTATCCCCAACATATTGATTGATGCGGAGCTGGAATTTGACGCCATCACACCAAAATTTATCCGTTTGCTGAAACAATTTCGCCCTTTCGGACCGCAGAATATGCACCCTGTTTTTCTTACGCGCCGCGTGAAGGACACAGGCAACGCCAAACCGGTGGGCAAGTGCGGAGAGCACCTGAAACTCGAAGTTTTTTCGCCCGAACATCCCGATTTACGCTTTGCCGCCATCGGATTTCAATTGGCAGAACATTACCCGATTGTCCGCGCCGGTCAACCTTTTGACATCTGCTACACCGTTGAAGAAAATACGTTCAGGGGCAACACCACCATTCAACTATACATCAAGGAGATACGCGCGGCAGAAGATGTATAGGAATCGTGAATTAAAATAAAATCAACATGACAGCAACTCTACAAAACACCTTTATTATTCATTATTTATTCGCTTTTGTTATAAATTTCGCTGCGTCCTGACGGAAATTATTTTACCTCTATCCGAAATCCCCAAGCGTGTTCGCAAGGGCGGTTTTCGGGCGATTGCACTTCGTTCGGGATGATGACCTTCACGCCGGTATCCGTTTGCGACCATTTCAAAGGTTTTTTGTAGCCGAACAGATATATTTTGCTGCCTTTTTTAGGATTTACCGATGGAATCAGGCATTCTTTTTCGGGAAATTTTTCCGTGAAAGCGTAAACGTTTTTGTGATTTTTGCTTCTCGTGAAATAAATACCGTTTTCTTTCCACACTTCGCGTTCGCGTGTTTCAAAAATTCCTTCGCCATTCACCTTTAACCATTTGCCCACTTCTTCCAATTGCTTCACGGCAGTAGGATGAAATTGTCCCGTTTGGTCGGGACCGATGCACACCATGAAACTGCCGCCTTTCGCCACGCAGTCAATCAGATTGTGAATAACCCACGGTGCGCCCTTGTAATGCTCGGTAACAGGGTCGTAGGCAAAAATGTTTCCCAACAGGCAGATGCTCATCCATGGCATATTGGTATTTTCCTTGTTGCCCGGCACAAAACCTTCCGGTTGGTAATAATCGCCGTAGTTGCCAATGCCGCGGGCGCGTATCATCACGTCCGGCTGCCATTGACGCATCAGTTTGACGGTTTCTTTCATTTCAGTCCAAATATCGCGTCCCAACCACTGGTCGAAACAAATCATATCAATTTTGCCGTAATTCGTGAGCAGTTCGTGAATCTGTTCGCGATGACGGGAAACCAAACGCTTGGTTTCTTCCGGTGTGCGGTCGGGCGTTAAAATTGTTTTTCTGTTATTACCCCCGTGGGCATTGTAATAATTTTCGGGATGTTTCGCCATATCCGGTGTGGAAAGCGGGTGATAATTGTATGGGCGAAAATCGGCGTCAAACCAGTCCGGATGAGAATAATACAAATCTATTTTAATGCCGTTTTTATGTGCGGCGTCACACAGTTCCTTTACGATATCCCGTTTGAAAGGCGTTTCTTCAATGCTGTACGCCAAATCGCAAGGCTCAATCACGTGATTCATATCCAAATAATTTGCCCGCTGTTTCACTCTTGTTTTCGTATGAAACATTGAGAAGCCGTCATGGTGCTTGGTTGTAAAAGCAAACGCTTGAATACCGGAACGTTTGAAAAAGTCCATCCATTGCTGCGCATCAAACTCTGTCGGGTTGAATGATTTATACAATTCGCTGTATTCCATCTTTTTTTCAGGCGACATATTCAGATAGGGCCAGGATGCTTCCACGCCCAGCATGGAATACACCCCCCAATGTATCCGGATGGAAAATTTAATGTCGCGAAAAGCCTCGTGAGCCTTTTCCGAAGCATGGATATAGTCGTCATCGGGAACGTCTTCCACATAACTTTTCACCTCTCGGTAATGTACATCCGACTGAGGAAGCACGATATTACGCTCTCGGTCTTTGTTTTGAGCAAAGGTGGAAAATGTAACCATCATTGCCATCACTGATAAAAAGATTTTATACGCTTTCATTAAGAACTGTTTTTCGGTATTTATTTTACAGATTCATAAAAGTGCATCTCTTTGACGTATTGATACACTTTTTCGGGCATAAAAAAGGGTAATTCCTTTCCCTGTGCGATGGATGCGCGGATAAATGACGAAGAAATATCCATCAGGGGCGCATTCACCACGGTGGCGTTTTCCGGCTGAGTCGTCTGTCCGGCTGAGTCGGGACGGGGATAAATATAGCGGTGGTAACCGGCAACAATGGCGTCGCAGTTCTTCCATTTGTGAAAGACGTTCAGATTGTCAGCCCCCATGATAAGGGAAAAGCAATGTTGCGGGTATTTTTCCGACAGTCGCACCAACGTATCAATGGTATATGACGGCTTGGGCATCTTAAATTCTATGCTGCTCGCCTTATAGCGCGGGTGTCCGTCAATGGCAAGATTGACTAAATGCAGTCTGTCTGCTTCCGGCAGCAGGCTTGTCTTCGTTTTGAACGGATTATGCGGGCTGACCACAAACCATATCTGTTCCATGTCCGAAAATTCAAGCATATAATTGGCAATAGCCAAATGCCCGATATGGATGGGATTGAACGAGCCGAAAAACAATCCGACGTGCATTATTTTTTGGTTTTTTTGGAAAACTTGTCGTTAATCCATTTGGGTACCATCAGCGCACCGACAATCAGATACGGATAATAACTGATTAACCGCCATATCAATGCGAGAACAATCACAACAGAGCCTGCAACGGCTAAATCGCCCACAGGAATCAAGTCGCCCAGATAGCGGGTGAAGATATATTCGGCAAAGCCGCTTCCACCGGGCGTAGGCGCTATCAGTTGCATAATCCACATGACAAACTGTCGCGCAAAGATGAGAAAATGCTGACTGAAATGCGGCAGGATAAAAAATGCCAGCAGTATCATGTTCACCACCCAATAACGCGCCGTCCACGAGAACCATGTGGAACCGAAGGCTTTTGCCCAGAACGAAAATGGCTTGCGCTTCAATTCGTGCGAACTTTCGACAATTTCGTATCCGGCTTCGTTGATTTGATGCTTCCACCGCCGCAGAAAACGCAAACGGAATATTTGCATCAGCATCCATTTCAACCCGCGGGGATTGACGAACAATCCGTAACTGACAACGATGACATAGAGGAACTTGATGCCGTAGCCGATGGCGGCAAACCAGAAAAACTCATTGAGAAACGAGCCGGTATGTTCGCCGATGGAAAAGAGATTTTGAGCATTGACAGCCAGCAAGAGAAGCGGAAACATGACGAGGAAATACAACTCGTCCAAAAAAGAGGTGGCAAGCACGATAGACGAACTTTTCCCCAAACTGATACCCTCTTTGTTGACAAACAGTATGGCAACGCTGGTTCCGCCGATGGCTGACGGTGTGACGGCTGAGGTAAATTCCCACAGCATGATGATGCGGAAAGACTGCATCCATGTCAATTTGTTGTCGGAAAGCACTCTGATGCGCATTATGTAGCCGAAATCGCGCGTGAACATACAAAGGAAAGCAAAAAAGAGGAAAACAAGCACTCGCCACCACACAAACGGCATACTCTTAAATGCTTCGGGATTAAACTCACGGTAAAACATCCATGCCACCACAGCCAATCCAATGACAATCGGAAAGATGATTTTCGACGCTTTGATGCTGCTGAACGGATTTGTTGAGTTCTCTGATTGGCTCATAATTTCTTGTCTTTATCAGAACGGCAAATCATCCGGTGTTCCGGATTCCGCAGAAGGGGGTGGAAATGATTCCAACGGCGGTACATCCGGTATATTCGGCGCTTGCGGTTGCTGCGGCGCAGTTCCGACATTGTCCAGCACGTCTATTTTCCAAGCCTTCACGTCGGTAAACCATTTATCGTTCCATTCGCGGCTTTCCACATCCACGGACGCATTCAGCATAGCGCCATCCGGCAGCGACGCCACATTGATTTTGTCGCCCCACACTGCGATACATACTTTTCTGGGGTAGGTGCCTTCCAATTCAAGCACGATTTCCTGCTTTTTCCATTCCCCGTTGCGTCCCTGTCCGGTTTGTACCGGCAATTTTTTAAACAATTTTCCTTTGATTTCCATACTTTAAAATTTATTTAATTAATTTATGTCTGATTTATTATTTTTAGATTTCAAAATTGATAAAATACGCTTACTCCCGCATAACTTTTCATCTGCACTTTGGCGCCTCTGAGTTGACCGTTTTCATCGGTCGGCTTTTTGTCGTCGTCAAACAGCAAATCGAAACGTATGTCGGCGGAAATATTTTTGTAAATCTTGTATTTGGCTGTAACCCACCAAGTGACGTCAATATTTTCCGGATGTTGAGTATAGTTGGAAAATAATTCCATTTGCGTGTTGTACGATAATTTATTTTTGAAAATATTTCCGGTCATAGAAATGACCAAACCTCCGCCCAATTCGTAACGGGAATGGCTGGGTATTTTCACATCGGCGCCGGTTGCATCTTTCTCCGTTGTTACCAAACCGGCATTGGACAAAACAATAATGTCATCTGCATTGGCAAAGGTGGCTTTTCCCATCAATGGCGATATGGCGACGGAAATATTTTTGTTGGGGCGGTAATCCATACCAATGGAAAGATACAATGATATCGGCGCAAATATATCGCTCACCTTCACGGTGTCGGTTGCTGAATATTTATATCCGGGCGAAAATTGTGTACGCGCAAGGAAGGAACCGGTATAAAACCATTTAGGCGATACCTGATGTCCCAATTTAGTATTTATCTGAATATTATCGCTGTTTTTCACTGCTTTCCGTTCACCGTTCTTTTGAATGCTGTAATTAAACATTCCATAATTTTCCCACGTCCATTTGCCTTTTTTATAATTGGCAAAGAGGTTGACGGCGGGCGCAACGGCTATCTGGTCTTCGCCACCCCCCGTCCAGTTGGTTAATGCTGTGGACGCAAAGGACAAACTGGCGTCACCGCCCCATATCCATCTGATGCTGTCAACAGTGGAAAACTTTTGGTACTGCCTTAGTCCGGCATAGGCAGCAGCAGCCTTGGCGGCTTTTATCGCCGCATCGTCCTGTCCGGGAACTACTACACACGGCAACCAGCCTACCACTATTATCAGAATGATTACTATCCTTTTCATTCCCAAAATCTTTTTACAATACTTCTTTAATTTGATACGTGTTCCGTTCGGCGGAGTTACGTGAAATTAACTCTCCCAAAAACCCTGCCAAAAATAATTGCGTACCCAAAATCATGGCTGCAAGTGACAGATAAAAATACGGGCTTTCGGTCACTAAC
>JAISKR010000336.1 GCA_031260845.1 Bacteroidales bacterium | reverse complement strand
GTGCCGTTGTACTTTTCGGACAGTTGGACAATTTCCGGCAAATTGGCAATGTCGCCGTCCATACTGAAAATACCGTCCACCACAATGAGTTTCATTTTGTCCAATTCGCAACGTTGCAGGACTTTTTCCAATGAATCCATATCGTTGTGCTTGTATTTCAGCACTTTTGAAAAGGCTAACCGACTGCCTTCAATAATAGAGGCGTGGTCAAGTTCGTCAAGAAGGATGTAATCATTTCTACCGGTCAAAGAGGGCACAACGCCCAGATTAACTTGAAAACCAGTGCTATACACAATAGCAGCATCTTTGCCGACAAATTCGGCTAACTGGCGTTCCAACTCTATGTGCAAATCCAACGTTCCATTGAGAAAACGCGAACCGGCACAGCCTGTACCGTATTTGTCAATAGCGGCTTTGGCTGCTTCCTTGATTTTCGGATGATTGGTCAATCCCAAATAACTGTTCGAGCCAAACATGAGCACTTTACGACCGTTCATGATCACTTCCGTGTCTTGGTCGGATTCTATTACTCTGAAATAAGGATAAAGCCCGGTGGCTTTAATCTCTTGTGGTTCAGTATATCGCTCAGTCCGCTGAACCAGTAAATTCTTCTTTGATTCAGTCATATTTGTACTAAATAAGGTTCGTTATACTACTTCTAAAAAAGGGCGTAAAGGTATGAATAAAATTTAAATTATCAATCAGCCAATCGAAAATCCAATTGTTTTTTTAACAGATTGGCTTTCCAAACTTCAACACGGACGGGGCTTCCCAACTGAAAAGTACGTCCGCGTCGTTTGCCTTTGATGCAGTAATTTTCTTCATCAAAGGTGTAAAAATCATCGTTCAATTCGCGGATATGCACCATTCCTTCGCAGTGATTTTCGTTGAGTTCTACATAGATTCCCCATTCCGTCACGCCTGAAATAACGCCATCGAAGCATTGCCCCACCTTGTCGCTCATAAATTCCACCTGTTTATACTTGATGGAAGTGCGTTCTGCGTCCACAGCGCGCTTTTCCATAGCGGAAGCCTGTTTACACATTGCTTCCAGCGCGTCTTTCACGGGTTTATCCCCTGCGCCTTCAAGGTAATACAGCAGCAAGCGGTGTATCATCATGTCCGGATAGCGGCGAATAGGCGAAGTGAAGTGGGTATAGTACCGAAATCCCAAGCCATAGTGCCCGATATTGTCGGTCGAATAGGTTGCTTTCGACATAGAGCGCAGCGCGAGCGTTTCTATCATGGTGCTTTCCTTGGTGCCTTTTACCTTTGCCAGTAAATTATTTAATGAAATGGCGATGCTGTGCTCGGATCCGGTTTTGATGGAATAACCGAACCGCTTGATAAATCCGGCAAAACTTTCCAATTTTTCCATCTGCGGCTTATCGTGCACACGGTAAACGCCGATTTTCCCCGTTCCAACGCGAACAGGGCTTTCCACTTGAAGGATTCCCGTGATATATTCCGCCACACGGCGATTAGCCAACAGCATAAACTCTTCTATCAGTTGATGCGAAGTGGTGTTTTGCGAGAAATAAACGCCCAAAGGCTTCCCGTCCTTATCCAACTCGAATTTAGGCTCGGGACGGTCGAACGAAATAGAACCTTTTTTGAATCGTTCTGTACGAAGCGTTTGCGCCAATCCGTGCAGATTGAGTATTTCGCTGCTCATTTTGCCGTTTCCGGTATCAATGACGGTTTGCGCTTCCTCGTAGGAAAGTCGGTTGGTGGAACATATAATTGTCCTGCCAAACCACTGTTTCAGCACGTGCGATTCGTTGTCCATCTCAAATACCGCCGAAAAACAAAGTTTGTCCTCATTGGGGCGCAACGAACACAGGTTGTTCGACAGTTTTTCGGGAAGCATCGGCACAACCCTGTCCACCAAATAAATAGACGTGCCCCGATTGACAGCCTCTTTGTCAAGCACAGAACCGGGGTGTACATAATATGTTACGTCGGCAATGTGTACGCCAATTTCCCAGTTCCCGTTACTTAATTTGCTGATAGACAATGCATCATCATAATCTTTTGCGTCTTCCGGATCAACAGTAAAGGTTGGGACGCCACGGAAATCGCGACGTTTGCGAATTTCCTCGTCTGTTATTTCAGTAGAAATATCTGCTGCCGCATCTTCCACCTTTTGCTCGAACTTATAAGGCAATTCATATTCTGCCAGAATAGCGTGCATTTCCGTTTCGTTCTGCCCCGGATCGCCCAGTACTTGCAACACTTCGCCAATAGGATTTTTTGCGCGATGGGGCCACTCGACAATTCGCGCAATGACCTTTTGCCCGTCTGTTGCGCCACCTTCTTTTCCTTTCGGGATAAACAAGTCGTAAGGCATAAAGCGACTGTCGGGAATCATGAAGGCAAAACTCTCGGCAATACCGATAGTTCCCACAAACGACGAGCGCGAACGCTCAATGACTTCTACTACCTGACCTTCCAATTTTGCGTTTTTCTTTCGGGCAAACAAATGTATCTTTACCGTATCGCCATGCAGCGATTCCCTAAGGTTTTTCTGCGATACAAAGACGTCTTCCTCTGTTTCGTCCGATATAATATAGGCATAACCGTGTGCAGTCATATCAACTTTACCGGTAATGCTGCCGCTCGTTTCGTAATTCAGTTTGTATTTCCCGTGTTCTGCCGCTTGTATTTGTTTATTAACGGCTAAACCTGCCAATAAATCAGGTATTAAGCGTCTGGTTGTTTCGTCATTGGCGCCCATACGCTTGGCTACCTGTTTGTAATCAAGTTGCTCGCCGGGATAACGCTGAAACACAGCCATTATTCGCGTTATCAACGCTTGACTGTCAGGCGGACTTTTTTTGTTCTTTTTGCTACGAGCCATAAAAATATTTTGCGCAAAGATACGAAAAATCTATAATAATATTGTCAAATGATTGAAAAGTAGTAATTTTGTGACTTAATTTTAATAACCTTTTTATTGATTGAAGATGAAAAATACAGTAATATGCGTATTTTCCGCCTGTGTCATCCTGCTGATGTCCTGCGGAACGAGAGAAACAAAGTTTGAACCCTTGTTTAACGGCGTCAACCTTGACGGTTGGGAAACCTACATTGGCGTACCCGATTCGTCAGTGGACATTCCCGGCTTGACGCGAAACGAGGCGGGACAATATACCCAGCCTGTGGGTGTGAACAACGACCCGTTGGCAGTGTTTACAGTACAAAACGTGGACGGAACACCTGTTATCCGTTCCAGCGGACAGATTTACGGCTCGCTTGCCACGCTCAAAGAGTACGGCAACTACCATCTGCGCCTCGAAGTAAAATGGGGCGAAAAAAAATGGGCGCCGCGCGAAGATAAACCGCGTAATGCAGGCGTACTCTACCACGGCACAGGCGAGTTTGGAAAAGGCTTGAACGTGTGGAAAATTTCGCACGAATGTCAGGTAATGGAACGTATGTTTGGCGATTCATACCGGATGGGCGCCACTTATTGCGACATTACGGCAAAGCAAACGGAAAACGGCGGCTACATTTTTGACAAAAGCGCACCGAAAGTCACTTTTGGTCATGACCTGCCCGCCGGACCTATCAGCGCGAAGAATCCCGAAAACGAAAAACCGAATGGCGAATGGAACGTGATAGAAGTCCTGTGTTATGAAGGAACAGCCGTCCACATCATCAACGGCACGGTGAACAACGTCATTACCAACTCGCATCTGAAAGTTGCCGGCAAGGATGTTCCGCTTACCAAAGGCGTCATTCAGTTGCAGTCCGAAGGCGCTGAAATTTTTTACCGTAAGGTTGAAATCCGCCCTATTACCGAGATACCACAAGAATATCTGAAATAATCAGAAGAGTTTTTTCTTCAAAAAACGCAGTGCAAAGAAAAAATGACTATCTTTGCACCCGCAAAAAATGATGGCGCGGTAGCTCAGCTGGTTAGAGCGCATGATTCATAATCATGAGGTCTGCGGTTCAATCCCGCATCGCGCTACTTGAAAATGAAGAGGCTGTTTCATAAGTCCAGACAGCCTCTTTTTTGTTAAAAAATTTGACAGATTGAATTATCCCAAATTGTCCAATAGGATAACCAACCGCCTCATATCATAGATTGCAATTGATGCTGTTTTTCTAATGGACACCATTAGAAAAAAAGGTCAGGAAACGGTTGATTTTGAAGAAGATATTTTGCATTAATTGTGTAGATTTGTATCAAAAAAGAGTTGGAAGATGCAAACAAAGATTCGCTTTATAGACAAGGAAACAAGTTCATGGGGCGGGGTATCCATTTTGAAAAAGATAATAGACCAAAGTGGCTTTGCCAAGTATTT
>JAISKR010000314.1 GCA_031260845.1 Bacteroidales bacterium | reverse complement strand
TACCCACCGGCAGCACGTTTGACGAGGTGTGCGCTTTGCTTGTCCACAACGGCTTGCAGGACGAGGCTTCCTTTCGTTGGGTGGCAGGCAAAATGAATTTTCCCAACAAGGTGAAAGCGGGACGGTACAAACTGCTTGATAAAATGACCAATATCGAGTTGGTGCGAATGTTGCGCAGCGGCAGGCAAATTCCCGTAAAGGTAACGTTCAACAATATCCGCACAGGGGCGCAACTTGCCGGCATTGCAGCCGCGCCTCTCGAAGCGGACTCGGCGGATATTGCGCGTCTGTTCACGGATTCCGTGTTTCTGAGTCAGTATCATCTGACGCCGCAAACCGCTTTAAGCATTTTCATTCCCAACACCTACGAAATGCTGTGGAACTCATCCGCCGAGGATTTTTGGGCGCGTATGGACAAGGAATATAAACGTTTTTGGAATGTTACGCGCACTAAACAGGCAGAAAATATAGGTCTAACACCGCTTCAAGTGAGTATATTGGCTTCCATCATTGAGGAAGAAACGAATATTGCCGACGATAAGCCTGTCATTGCAGGCGTTTATATGAACAGGCTGCACAAGGGCATGGAATTGGGCGCCTGTCCTACCATCAAATTTGTGTTGGGCGATTTTACGATTACGCGCATTCTGACCAAATACACGCAAATTTCCTCGCCCTACAATACTTATCTGAACACAGGCTTGCCGCCGGGCACTATCTGCGTGCCTTCCATCGTTTCGATAGACGCCGTTCTGAACTATACCCGGCATGATTATCTGTTTTTCTGCGCCAAAGCCGATTTTTCGGGCAGGCATCATTTTTCCCGCACCTTGACGCAGCACAACAAGTATGCGGCGGAATTTCAAAAAGAGTTGAACAAACGGAAAATCTACAAATAATGAGGATATTACGCATCATATTGTCCCCTGTATCCTTGTTATACGGACTCGTCACAGCCGCTCGCAACAAATGTTACGACTGGGGCTGGCTTCCATCCGTCAGTGTGGACGGGGTAAAGGTGGTCAGTGTGGGCAACATTACCGTGGGCGGTACAGGCAAAACGCCGCATATCGAATATCTGATACGCACACTCTCGCAACAGTACCGGATAGCGGTGCTTAGTCGCGGATACAAGCGGAAAACAAAGGGCTTTGTGTTGGCGGATGCTGCGTCAACCGCTCAGGACGTTGGCGACGAGCCGTGCCAAATCAAACAGAAATTCCCCGACCTGACGGTGGCTGTTGACGCCGACAGGGTGCATGGCGTGCAAACGCTGAAAGAGCGGTTTCCCGACCTGCAACTTGTGCTGTTGGACGATGCTTTTCAGCACCGGCATATTGTCCCCACGTATTCTATCCTGCTGGCAGACTACCATCGTCCGTTGTACCGCGACGGAATGTTGCCCGGCGGCAGAATGCGCGAATGGGCTTGCTTTGCGCAAAGAGCCGACATACTCGTCATTAGCAAAACGCCGGATAATGTGACTTTGGAAGAACAACAGGCTATTCGCAGCCGTTATGCGCGTATTTTCCGCAAAAAGATACTGTTTACCACGATAAAATACGGAAATCCGCAACCGGTATTTCCGCATACTCCGCCCTTGACGGAAGATATTACTTCACAGTCTGCTATTCTGATGGTAACAGGGATTGCATCGCCAAAGCCATTGGAAAACCATGTTCGCACGCTTTCATCAAACGTGCAACATTTGATTTTCCCCGACCATCACGGCTATATGCAGGAAGATATTCTCAAAATAGCGGAAAAATGGAAACAATTACCCGACGCCGCCGCTAAATATGTCATAACTACTGAAAAAGACGCTATGCGCTTGCGTACTATGCCCATTCCCGAAGAGATTCAAAAGGCGCTTTTTTATGTACCGATTGAAATACAGGTGAAAATGTAAGAATACATTTTTATAAATAAAACAAAACGATACGGTAAAATTCAAAAAATTGTAAATTCATAAAAAAGTTGTAATATTGTACTCTGAAAATAGTATCAAAATAAATATACAGACATGAAAATCAAGTTGATTACAGCATTTTTTGCTCTAACCCTCACTGTTGCGGGCGCACGTGCCGATAACAATACACCGCCTTACAAAGACCCTTCGCAACCCATTGACGTAAGGGTGAAAGACCTTTTGTCGCGAATGACGCCCGATGAAAAATTCTGGCAGGTTTTTATGATTCCCGGCGATTTGAGCCAAGGGAAGGAGCGGTATAAAGACGGAGTTTTCGGATTACAGACCGACGCTGCCGCCGGTGACGGAGCCACAGGGCAACTTCTTCGTTACAGCAACGAAAGCAACGCTTACGAGATGGCGAAAAAAGTCAACGAGATGCAGAAATATTTTGTCGAGGAGACGCGGCTTGGCATACCGATTATCGTGTTCCACGAGGCGCTTCACGGACTTTGCAGCCGCGGCGCGGTCGTTTTTCCGCAATCCATCGCCATGGCTGCTTCTTGGAATCCCGAACTCATGCACGAAGTATCCGCCGCTATTGCAGTGGAAACCAAAGCCCGCGGTTTACGCGACATCCTGTCGCCGGTGGTCAACCTTGCCAACGACCCTCGTTGGGGGCGCACCGAAGAAACGTATGGCGAATGTCCTTTCCTGTCGTCCAAGATGGGCGTGGCTTTTGTTTCGGAATTTGAAAAAATAGGCGTCATCACTACCCCGAAGCACTTTATCGCCAATGCAGGCGACGGCGGACGCGACAGTTATCCGATTTCATTCAACGAACGCCAGATTAAAGAGTATTACCTTCCTGCTTTCAAAGCCTGTTTTGAGGAAGGCGGTTCCCGCTCGGTGATGACCGCTTACAACACGCTGGACGGAACCATGTGCTCGGCAAACGACTGGCTGTTGCGCAAAGTATTGAAAGAAGAGATTGGATTCCGCGGTTTTATTATTACCGACGCCTGCGCTCTGGGCGGAAGCAACGACCTTCATTTTACCTCGACGGATTATGCCGGCTCTGCGAAAATAGCGATGGAAGGAGGGTTAGACGTTATCTTTCAGGGCGGTTACGAACATACCCCCCTTTTCAAAAGAGCGTTTGACGAAGGCTGGATAGACCCCAAACGTTTGGACGACGCTGTTGAAAGGGTGCTCAGGGCAAAGTTTGAGTTGGGCTTGTTTGAGGAGCCGTATATCGACGCCGACAAAGCGGAGTCACTGACCAATACGCCCGAACATCGCGAAATAGCCCGTCGTATGGCTCGCGAAACCTTCGTATTGCTCAAAAACAACAATAACGTTCTTCCTTTGAACAATGTAAAATCAATAGCCCTGATAGGTCGCGGGACAGACGCGGCGCTTCTGGGCGGTTACGCCGGTCCGGGAGCCAATACGGTAACGATACTCGCAGGAATGAAAGCCTTGCTGGGCAATTCGGTTCGGATTAACCACGCTCACGGAGTGCCTATCGACGCCCCCGGCGGCTTGGGACTGACGGCGGAAGGCTATGTAAATGTTCCGGCGTCGGCAATGTCGTGTAAAATCGGCAATTCTGTAAAACAGGGATTGAAAGGCGAATATTACGATAATGCGTTTTTCACAGGAAAACCCGTTATGACGCGAGTGGACGAGAGCATGGAATTTGGCTGGGCGTTATATTCCCCCGACCCTGCGAAAATTCCATTCGACAATTTTTCCATCGTTTGGACGGGTAAAATCAAATCACCCGTTTCCGGAAAATACAATATCGGAATCACCGCCAACGATGGCTACCGTTTGTATATTAACGGCAAATTGCTGGTCGATAACTGGCGCAAGGTTTCATTCGGCACTCATACCGCGCCGTTCGACTGGGAAAAAGGGAAAGAATACGACATCAAAGTGGAATATTTTGAGCCGGCAGGTAACGCTCGTTTTCAACTCGTGTGGAACGTTGGCGCGGATGACGCGAAGCAAGACATTGCTGATGCGGTAGAGGCGGCGAAGGCTTCTGACGTTGCAGTGATTACCGTCGGAATCCGCGAAGGGGAAGCCAGCGACCGCGCCAAACTGTCGCTTCAAGGCAAACAGATAGAGATGATCAACGCAGTGGCAGCCACCGGAAAACCGATAGTGGTGCTGGTAGTCGGCGGAAGCGCCGTAACGATGGACGGCTGGATGGATAAGGTGGACGCTATCATGGACATCTGGTATCCGGGCGACGAAGGCGGACACGCGGTTGCCGAAGTGCTGACCGGCAAGTACGCCCCATCGGGCAAGTTGCCGCTCACTTTCCCGCTGCACGAAGGTCAACTTCCGTTTGTGTACAACCACAAGCCCACCGGACGCATCGACGATTACAACAACCTGAGCGGACAGCCGCTGTTCCCGTTCGGTTACGGATTGAGTTATACCACTTTCGAATATTCGGATATTAAATTCGACAAGAAAGAAATAGGCGTTAACGGCTCAACCAAAGTTCGTTGCAAAGTGCGCAACAGCGGCAAGGCAGAAGGCACAGAGGTAGTACAACTTTACATGAAAGATGTGATTGCGTCGGTTTCGCAGCCTGTTACTCAACTCAAAGGGTTTCAAAAAATTAGCCTTAAACCCGGCGAGGTGAAAGAGGTGACATTCGAGATAACCCCCGAAATGCTGAAACTGCTTAATGCGGAAATGAATTGGGTAGTGGAACCGGGCGAATTTCGTTTCATGATAGGGGCTTCCTGCAAGGATATTCGCCTGCACGGAAACATAAATGTAACGAATGTACGAGAGCGGTAGAGGTTAGTTTTATTAAAAATTATATTAATCAATATGTTACGAACGACTATTTTATTCGTTGCTGTCTTTTTAATAACGTTGAGCAGTTGTACGCAAACTACTCGGGTTGGCGATCTGCGCTGTGAAAATTTAGTTGACCCTTTGAGTGTTGACAGCGATTTCCCGCATTTAAGTTGGAAAAATCAATTTTCAAAAGGCGATAAACAGACAGCCTATCAGGTATTGGCAGCCACCGACTTGGCATTGTTGCAGGAAGGCAAAGCCGACCTGTGGGATTCCGGTAAAATAGGCTCGCCGGCTTCCGTCATGGTGAAATATGCCGGAAAATCGCTGAAAGAACGCACATTGGTTTACTGGAAAGTCCGCGTGT
>JAISKR010000271.1 GCA_031260845.1 Bacteroidales bacterium | reverse complement strand
AAACAGGGATGGAATGCGATTCATCGTTTTTTTGCGTGTTTTAGGGGTTGTCATAAGTTAATTCGCCTGTCATGGCTCTTTTTTCGCGGAATATTTTCAGCAACAGCAGTCCACATACGGCGGTGAAGATAATCGTTATCGGGATGGCGTCCACAGTAGAGCCATAGTCGGAGATGCCATCATCCACTATGTTTTTGCGGGATAAATATTCCACCACCACCGCCATCGTGTTGTTGACAAAGTGGGCGAATATGGGCAACCAGATGGATTTACCCCAGATAAGCAGGTATCCGAACATGATTCCAAGCAGCCATCGCGGAAAAAAACCGTAGAACTGCATGTGCATGGCGCTGAACAGAAAAGCCGCAATGATGACGCCCGCGTGTACGCTGCCTGTCCACCGCACGAAAATCTTTTGAATAACGCCTCTGAAAATCAACTCTTCGCCCAGAGCGGGAATGAGCGCTATCATGAAGATATTGAACAGCAAATCGTTGATATTGTTCATGCCCATGAACATTTCCATCGTTTTGGCGGCGGCGTCTTCCATGGCGCGGAATTTGGCTTCCCAATCCGCCAACCATTCGGGAAACACTATCATTTCATTCAATGACGCCATGAGATTGATAAGAGGAACGATGGTCACCATGACGAAAAAAACGTACAAGAACCATATTTTCGGACCTGTTTTGCAAAAAGAAAAGTAACGTACCGTACTTCCCGAAAAAAGGAAACCCAGAAGCAAAGCAGGAATGATAAACAGCGTGATACCTTGCAAAACCTGCAAATAGCGCATGATTGGGAGATGCTCTGCGATGTTTACCTTGCCGGTTATTATATCCGGCAATGAAACGTTTTCCACCAAAGGAATAAAAAACATTCCCATAAACATGAGCAGCAAGCCGCAGGTAATCATGGCGAATGCGGTGAGAATCAACTGTACAAAGGGTGTTTTTCCCTCAAAAAGACCTTTTTGCATTTGAGATAAAGAAATATTACTTATTTTTGCAAAAATACAAAATAATCAAATTGATGCAAATAGGCGATGTAAATTTTAGTAAAAATCCGTTGTTTCTTGCGCCGATGGAGGACGTGACCGACTCGTCGTTTCGGTTCATTTGCAAGCATTACGGAGCGGATATGATGTTTACGGAATTTGTTTCGTCCGATGCGTTGGTGCGTGATGCGAAAAAGACGGTCAAAAAACTTGAAATCGAAGAGGCGGAACGTCCTATTGGCATCCAAATATACGGACATTTGACGGATGCTATGGTGCAGGCTGCACAAATTTCCGAACAAGCCCGTCCCGACCTGATTGACATTAATTTCGGTTGCCCTGTCCGCAAGATTGCCACGCGGGGTGCGGGAGCCGGTATGCTGAACAACGTTCCGCTGATGGTGGAAATGACGCAGGCGGTAGTGAAGGCGGTGAAACTGCCGGTGACAGTGAAAACGCGCTTGGGCTGGGACGAGGATTCCAAAAATATTGTCGATATTGCCGAACGCTTGCAGGACGTGGGCATCGCGGCTATCACCATTCACGGGCGGACACGCGCCCAGATGTACAAGGGTGAAGCCGACTGGACACTCATTGGCGAGGTGAAGAACAACCCCCGAATGCACATTCCCGTCATTGGCAACGGCGATATCACTTCGCCGGAAATCGCCAAAGAACGGATTGACCGCTACGGCGTGGACGGCATTATGATTGGGCGAGCCACTTACGGGCGTCCGTGGATTTTCGCCGAAATAAAGCACTATTTAGCGACAGGCGAACAGATGCCGCCGCTGAACATTGCCCAAAAAGTGGAATTGGCAAAACTGCATCTGCAAAAATCCATTGAATACAAGGGTTCGCCGGTGGGAATTTTTGAAATGCGCCGTCATTTGTCAAATTATTTCAAATGTCTGCCGGATTTCAAGCAAACACGCATGACCTTGGTCACTTCTTTGGATGTGGACGAACTTTTACAGACATTGAACGGAATAGAAACCCGCTATGGTTCAACATTTATAAGTTAAACAAATGGCAAATATCCTGATTCTTCGCTTTTCGGCTATCGGCGACGTAGCCATGACAGTACCGGTCGTTGATTCCCTTGCAAGGGCGCATCCCGACAACCGGTTTACAGTGGTTTCGCAGCCATTTTTAAGTCCATTGTTCGCCCATTGCCCTGACAATGTGCTATTCGAGGGCATCGACCTGAAAGGAACACACAAAGGCATTGCGGGTATTTTTCGTTTTTACAAGAAAATGCGACAAAACCGCTATGATGCGGTAGCCGACCTGCATGATGTGCTGCGAACAAAGTTGTTGCGATTCTTTTTCCGCTGCAATGGCTTGAAAGTGCGTCATATTGACAAGGGCAGACCGGAAAAACGCCGACTCGTCACGGGTAAGAAGAAGCAACAACTCAAAACGTCTGTGGAACGCTATGCTGATGTGTTTCGTGCCTTGGGTTTCACTGTAAATGTCGATTTTCATTCCGTATTTGGAACGGGGAAGGGTGATTTTGCGAAAATAGAGGAATTTGCAGGCGCAAAAACCGGCAAATGGATTGGAATAGCGCCCTTTGCCAAGCATACAGGCAAGATTTACCCGTTGGAACGCACCGAACAGGTGGTTGCACAGTTGGCAGGCAGGGCGAATACTACCCTTTTCCTTTTCGGCGGCGGAGAACACGAGAAGCAGACGCTTGAAAATTGGGCAGGCAAATATCCGAACACCATCAGAGTTGCCGGAAAATTGAAATTAGCAGAAGAATTGGTGTTGATAAGCCATTTGGATGTGATGTTATCCATGGATTCCGCCAATATGCACATTGCATCCCTCACAGCCACGCCGGTAGTGTCCGTTTGGGGCGCCACCCATCCATATACCGGATTTTACGGCTATCGCCAACTGCCGACTAATGCTGTTCAGGTGGATTTACCTTGTCGTCCGTGTTCCGTTTACGGCAACAAACCCTGCCGCAGGAAAGACTACGCCTGCCTGATGCAGATTCCGCAAGAACGGGTGATAGAAACAATAAATACAGGTGATACGGTGGTGATACAATAGTTATACGGTATACTGTACGGAAAGCCATTTGCAACAATATATAACTAATTTTCAGATGAATTATCCACATGAGCAATATTTTTTTTTGCCGAACCGAAAAAAACAAGTATCTTTGCAGCACAATTGGAGAGATGGGTGAGCGGTTTAAACCGGCAGTCTTGAAAACTGTTGAGCCGCAAGGCTCCGGGGGTTCGAATCCCTCTCTCTCCGCAGAAGATTTGTAACGTAATGTGTTAGAATTTGTTTTCTTATTACATTTCGTGTCTTCGGTAGAACTTACACAGGTACGACATCAAAATTATGATTATCCGAAATATCTTTGGTAACTATTTGTTTCGTATTGCGTATATACAGTAAATTACATATAAAAATATGCGTCATCTAACGTTATATATTGTGTTTTCAAGTCTGTTGATTTCCTTTACAAGCGCGCAGCCTTTATCGGAAGTTGATTCGCTATATCATCTTGCCCGCCAAAATGCCCATTCCGGTAATTGGGTCATAGCAAGGGAACAATTACGCACATTATTGACTCGTGCTCCCGGTCATGCAGATGCCATCATGCTCATGAGCCAGACTTATGGATGGGAAAGTAAATTTGATTCGGCACGGATAACTTTACGTCAACTGCTGCCGGAGTTAGAGGATGATCCGGAATGGTTGGTAATAGCCGCAAATACGGAATTTTGGGATAAACAATACGCACAGGCATTGGTTTATACGGACAATGGATTGTTGAACAAGCCCAACGATGAAGCATTGTCGTCTCTAAAAACACGAATTACCGAGGAACAATCATTGACAGCCCTCTCGAAGAGTAAAAAACCGGATGCCGATTCGCTTTATCTGGCGGCTCGTGATAAATTTCACAAAGAAGGCAAACCGCAAGAGGCTCGCAAAATGGCTCGCAGTCTGTTAAGCCAATATCCAAATTATGAGGACGCCAACCTCTTGACAGGTCAAACCTACGTAGCAGAGAGCAAATATGATTCCGCACGGTTGCTGTACCGTCCGTTGCTCGAAAAGAAGCCGGAAGATTATGACTTGCTTTGGCAGATGTCTGCATTGGAACAGGCAGACAAACAGTACGATAATGCCTTGTTTTATGCCGATAAAGCGGTTCGGCTATATCCTGATGATGAAACATTTTTGTATGAAAAGGCGTGGATACAGTATGAAATGGAAAATTACGATGACGCTTTGGCGTCGGTGGATACTTTGCTGAATATGGATCCGCAACATATTAAAGCAAAAGAACTTAAACGGGAAATACAAAGCAAC
>JAISKR010000234.1 GCA_031260845.1 Bacteroidales bacterium | reverse complement strand
ATGCACCTTTGGACGGATTTGTGGGCAGCGTGGGGTTGAAAATAAGATGGTAGAAACAACAAAACACCCGACCTTACATGATGGTAAAATCGGGTGTCGATACTGTAATACACCGATATTCAGTATATATGGTGGAGCTGACGGGAGTCGAACCCGTGTCCAAACAAGAAACAAATATGCTTTCTACATGCTTATTCGTCGATTGGTTTTCGAATGGAAGCCGGTCAACGACAGCCTACTTCCATCTTATCCTCTGTTATTTCGCCACAACTGCGAGAAAAAGTTGCGGCTATTCCGATCTCACGAGCGTCCCCTAATCGCAAACCGCCGGACCGGGTTTGCGGGAAACGTCTTGTCCCACACCTTGTGCAGGATTAAGCCAATCTACTGTAATTCGATCAGGCAGCAAGAGCGTAAGTGTTTTCGCCTTTTATTTGTTTGCAACCCGGATTTACGAGATCATGTTACGTGGCTCGGCATGCTTACAGTACCCATTTACCTCGCTGTCAAAACCAAACAGCCCCAAAAGAGTATTGTACTTTTCGCTGCAAAGGTAAGTATTTTTTTTGAAATTTACTGTTCCAATTCTATTTTAACAATAAATTTTCCGTTTTCTGCTTTCGTGTAGAGGCTCGCCGAGTTGCCATAGAGCAGCCGCAAGCGTTCGCGAACGTTCTGCAAGCCCGTGCCTGAGCCTTTTTTCTGCGACGGTTGGCTACTGTCGTAATCATTGCTCAGTTCGATGAACAATTTTTGCCCTTCGCTGTAAATTTTTGCCCTGATGCAGACTGTTTGCAGGCTTTCGTAAACGCCGTGTTTGATGGCATTTTCAAACAAGGGTTGCAGCAACATGGCGGGGATGCTCGCTTGCAAACATTCGGGGGCGACGTCTGCCTCGTAGTGCAGTTTTTCGCCAAAACGCAGTTTTTCAATGTCCAAATAATGCTCAATATTGTCCATTTCCTCTTCCACGCGGGAATACACGCGATTGGTGGACAACACGGCATAACGCAGATAATCCGACAAGGCAACGAGCATTTGCTGCGCCTTTTCGGGATGGGTGATGATGCGCGAATTGACCGAATTGAGGCTGTTGAACAGGAAATGCGGGTTAATCTGCGATTTCAGCAGGTTCAGTTCGCCGTCTTTGAGCAGTTTGTTGAGCCGTATTTCGTTGGTTGCCTTCTCGTTGAGTCGTTCCACATATACATATAAATAATAGATGAGTATGGCAATGATGTAAAACAACTCGCCTTCAACGAGTTTCCACAAGATGGAATTATTTAGAAAGTCCAGATAAGCGCTGTCCGTCAGCGCCACAGGCAGGGTAATCAGGTATCCTGCCGTTAAGCATACGGTCAGATAAGCGATAGCCAGCGCAAGATGCGCTATTAAGATGAAATGCCACGTCTGCCGCTCCCAACGGTTGAATCGCACCGGAAACCACAAGGGAATGATGAGAATTGAGAATAGCAGATTGAACACAAAGGTATCCAGCAAAATATACCCGAAAGGCAGTTCTGTCCCCCAATACACCATCAGCATTTGCGAACCGGATATGAGCCACCAGATGCCCGAATAGAGTATCCTCGACCGGTAATTGCTGAAAATAGGATTTCCGTTCATTGTCAATTGTCAATTTTCTTGCACTGGATTTCTCCGCCTCCGAAAACAGAGGTCACTTCAAGTATCAGCCGGCTGTGCTCGTTGACCTCGAATCCGGGCTTCGGACGATTGTCCACGAAACGCCCAAACACCTGACTTTGCTGTATTTCAATGTTCCACTCTACGGGAATAAACAGACTGACTCCGCCAAATACCGTGTTGATTTCGAGTGTGTGAACGCCTTCTGCCAATTTGGCGTCGGACAAATCCAATTCCACGCCGCCGAACACGCAATTAATGTCGCCGCCCTTGAAATCCTGAAAGTTGATTTTTTCGCTCGCGCCGCCAAAGACAAAATTACGCTCAATGAAACCAGCCTCCGACTTGCGTTGTTGTTTTTGCTCCCAACGACGCCGCGTATGTTGATGCCATTCCTTGTGATTCTTCATTTTCTCATGAAAATCGCCAAAATTGGCGTCTGCATGACAGTGATAATGCCTCTTTCCGAATAGGGTTTTGCACAAGATGAGGATTCCCCCCACAATCAAACCTATCGACCAGCCGTTGCCTATCATCACCTGATTCAAGCCTGCAATGTGCAATTTTGGCAGAAGGAAGGCGCCGCCAACCACGAACAACAGCACCCCCCAAAACCAGCCGCGCCGCGAAAACAGGGTGACCAACCCAATCAGCATTACCAACGAGGGCATCGAAAATACCACGCTTTTGTACTCTATCGGCAAATAACCGGTGTTGAAAGCGAACAACAACACCCCTGCCGCTATTATCAGCAGTCCGAACACTAATGAACTCAACTTTTTCATAACAAGATTTTTAAATTATTAACTGACTTGTGAAATCATTCAATTTCATGATGCAAAAATAGGCAATTTGTTGATGGTAATCAATGGCTTTTCTGTCAACACAATCACTTTCCCGACAAAAAGCGTTTTTTTCACGACAAAAACGACAGATTGATGGACGGAAGCATCTGTGTGCTAAAAAAACATGGTCATCAAGAAACGGTTTTCAAGATTTCCTGTACTTTTTCTGAAACTGGGTAGGCGACAGCAAAATTTTCTTTCTAAAAATGCGGGCAAAGTAGGCGGAATCTTCAAATCCCAATTGTGAGGATATTTCAGTCATGTTCATTCCGCTGTAAAGCAACAGGCGTTTTGCCTCGGTCATTTTTACATTCAGCAAAAACTGCTTGGCTGAACTGCCTGAAAAATCGCGGCAAGTGTCATTCAACGCAGCCGTTGACACGTGCAAGGCGTCTGCGTATGTATCCACCGGCTCTATTTTAAAATCATGAACGGATATAATTTCTTTAAACTGCCTGAAAAGCGTATCCGTAGTGTCTATTTGCCCTTTTTCGTCCTCTATTTCATCTTCAATCAACGAATAAAAATATTGAATGGAAGCCGGCATTTTAGAAATGTTTTCCGACTCATACTCATCCATCATCTTTTCAAACACCAATTGCAGCAAGGGTTCATCGCATTTGTCAATGTCGATATACGGTTTGCGGAACTCGATGCCCAATTGCGAAGCCAGCGATTGGGCGAACATGAGCGCGTAACCATTGCCACACACGCCGTCAGCCCTGTCGATAATCTGATTGGGATTCACTAAAAACATTCTTCCTTTCCGGATGGGATATTGGCAGAAATCAATCACCTCGAACCCCGTGCCCTGCAAAAACCACGTCACCGAATAGAAGGATTGCCTGTACGGATGCACCAACGCCGCAGTCGGATTCCCCTCAAACCTGACGGCACAACAGGAACACTGTTCGGAAACAACCGGCAAAAGGTCGGATAAAGCGTATTCATTTAACATTCGGTAAAGATACGGTTTTTTTCAATACAAAGGACAAAAGGATGAAAGGATAAAAGGGTGAAAGGATAAAAGGGTGAAAGGATAAACGACCATGTATCATAACAGTATTCAATAGTGATTC
>JAISKR010000160.1 GCA_031260845.1 Bacteroidales bacterium | reverse complement strand
TATTGCAAAATACAAACACAATATAACGTTAATGCACAATGGTTTATGCGTGCAAAATATCAAGTGTATATTTAAATATACGTTTTTATTATAGTTACGTATATTACATTATACTATTCAATTTTACCTATTGCAACGTATCCGCCGTGAGGTACAACTTATAACAATGTATAACAATGTATAACTATTGTATAACAACCTTATAACTTGTATTTAATACAGTAATCCAAACATCCACAGAGGGATACGGTTGCCAAAGCCTATTTCTGTTTCGTCAATTGCGAGATACGAAAAGGGTATATTGGCTATCTGCGCAAAAGTTTTGCTTCTTCCGCCCACTTCAAACAGATATTGTCCGTTTACCGTAAAATCGCCTTGGGGCGCATCTGTAACATCGCCTATTATGCGCACTTGATTGTAGAAAAAGGTTTCGCGCAAATTGCCGATATCCGGTTTTTCGCTTTTTAGGGAGTATGCCAGATTGGGATTGTCCAAATAAATTTTTGAAGGCTTACTCAACGGTCTTAGATTCTTGCCCTTAGCACGCAGTAATCCCAACATACGCGCCCGCTCTAAAAGCAATAAACTTTTCGGCAGATTGCTGCGAAGAATGTCAACTTGCTCGCCCAATTTCGACAAATTAGGCGTAAAAGGCGCCATTTCGGCAATAATGCCAAGCAATCGTTTTAATTTCTGCACCGAAGTAAATTCGATATTATCCACCGCCGGCAAATCCGTTTCCAGCACCGCATTTATCGTATTTACCAATTTATGACTGTAACTGTGCAAACCTTCTTTGTAGAAAGGAAAATAGCCGGTTTGCAAATATTGCCTGAACAGAGGCATTATTTTGATGCCCCGAGTAATTTCGGACGCAATTTCAATATGTCGTTTCAATAAATCGTCGAAAGACACCACAGGGATTTTTTTAACCCCCTCGAAATTTAAAAACTCGCGAAATGAAAGACCGAACAGTTCGTATTCAACAGCACGGCGGCTAAGGTCGGCATTGCCTGCGTAGATTTTTAAAATGGACGAACCCGAAAAAACCGTATGGATTTCGGGATAGGAATCGTAAATATTTTTCAGTTCCTGCGCCCATGTATTGTAAGGATATTTGTGTACCTCGTCTATAAACAGATGAGTAACACCATCTTGCCACAATTTATAAACAAGGTCAACCAACCGATTATTGGCAAAGTACATATCGTCCAAACTGACATAAAATGCCTTTTTCGTGTCGATATGTTTTTTGACATACTGCAACATGAGTGTTGTTTTGCCGGTGCCACGCGCGCCAATGATGCCCGAAAGCCTGTCTTCCCAATGAACTCGCGGCATCAGGTATCTGACAAAATGATTGTCCGTCTGCGCCAAACGATTTCTGTACGTATTCAATAATGATTCCATAAAAGGTATATTTTAAAATGCAAATATACGGATAATATTTATATTATAATATACATTTTTAAATTAAAATAGTATATTATAATATACATATACAGTAAAGTATTAATACACAATATTTTACCGACGAAAAACACAGAGTGTATATTTCAATATACACTCTTGTATTAAAATCGTATATTTCAATATCAGTTTTAATCCGCCGTAAGGTACAATTGTATCACAACCGAATCACTATTGAATCACCACTGTATCACAATATGTAACATTTACTCGAATTTTTGGGGAATGTGTAAGACAGAAATGTCTTCTATCACAACCCGTTGAGTCCATGCGGTATCGGTTTCGTTTTTGCGATGCTGTATCCAGTTGCCTTTGAGATGGGTAAATTCATTGCCGGGCAGCAGGGTCTTCTCTATCGAGTAAGTAACGGGTAATCCGTGTTTGTAGAGCGGCGTCACCTTGAAGGTGTCTGCAACGCCGATATCGGTAGTGTCGGTACGCCACCAGTACAGGGCGATATGAGGGTCAATGGAAGCGTCCTCCGCGTAAACACGTATAGTCGCCTTAATCACATACTTGCCTATCCCTTTCAGCAATATATTGACGGGGATGGAATCGTAGGCGCCGTCGGCAGGCAAATAGCGGGATTTTTTATGTCTCCACAATTCCTCCGGCGGGTCAAGTTCGTCGGTAATGGTTTTTTCCAATTCGCTGAGCCGTGCTATGATTTCATCGTGAATGTCCTGATAACGTTTGGGATTGGCGCTATACCACGTCAGTGTGCTGTCAAACTGCGCCCATTGGTAGCCGTGCTGCTCCACAATATGCCTGTCGTAAGGGATGGTATCCTTCCAATACGCATAACCGGTTCCTGCTTCCGACATGAAATACGCTTTTGAAAGATATATGTCCGTCAAAATATCCGTAAAATCATCTTCGGGAATCCTGTTACTGCATGAAAACAACATCACACACAGCAATAGCCAATTGCCGGTTTTTGTTTTGCGCATTATATAAAGGTGTCACTGATGGACTGGTGCGTATAAACCTTCTGTATGACCTCAGCCAACAGGTCTGCTATGGACAGCACCTTGATTTTGGGATGAGGTACAATCAATGGTATCGTGTCGGTGACAATCATCTCGGTGATGGGTGATTTGTTAATCCTGTCGTAAGCAGGACCGGACAATACCGCATGGGTGCAAACCACACGTACCGAATTGGCGCCCATTTCACACATCAGTTCGGCTGCTTTGGTGATGGTTCCCGCCGTGTCCACCATATCGTCCACTATCACCACGTCTTTGCCTTCTACATCGCCGATGACTTTCATCTCGCTTATTTCGTTGGCTTTCTTCCTGAGTTTGTAACAAATAGCCATCTCCACTTTCAAAAAGCGGGAATAGGCATTGGCTCGTTTCGTACCTCCCACGTCGGGGGCGGCAATCACCAAGTTTTCAAGATTCAGGCTTTTCAGATAAGGCACAAAAATGGGCGAAGCATGAAGATGGTCAACCGGCACGTCGAAAAAGCCCTGAATGGGGTCTGCGTGCAGGTCCATCGAAATAACGCGGTCAACTCCGGCGGCGCACAGCAGGTTGGCAACCAATTTAGCGCCCAGCGCACACCGCGGACGGTCTTTCCTGTCCTGTCGCGCATAGCCGAAATACGGGATGACGGCAACCACGCGGCTTGCAGAAGCCCTCTTGGCGGCGTCAACCATCAAAAGCAGTTCAAACAGATGCTCTGCCGGCGGAAAAGTGGATTGGATGATAAAAACAACTGCTCCTCTTACCGATTCATCGTAAGCGGGCTGAAATTCGCCGTCGCTGAATCGCAGTATCGAGCATTTGCCCAAAGCAGAGCCGTAACTTTCGGCAATCTTTTCGGACAGTTCTTGCGATGCACAACCGGTAAATATCTTTATCGGTGCATCATTGAAAGTGGTATCGTTCATGAGACAAGTTGGTATGATTTTATTTTTAATTATGCGCCGAAATTATCGAAAGCCAGCATTTCAGGCGGTACGCCGAGGTTGTCAAGCATCTTGATGACGGAAGCAGCCATCGGTCCGGGTCCGCACATATAATATTCAATGTCTTCCGGCTCTTCGTGTTTGCTCAGGTAGTTGTCGTAAATCACCTGATGGATGAAACCGACGTAGCCCTTCCAATTGTCTTCCGGACGCGGCTCGCTCAGCGCGATATGGAACGAGAAGTTCGGGAATTGCTTTTCGATGGCGCGGAAATCTTCTTCGTAGAAAATCTCGCTTTTCGAGCGGGCGCCGTACCAATACGAAACCTTGCGATTGGTCGTTTTCAGGGTGTGGAACAGATGGAACAGGTGCGAACGCAGGGGCGCCATACCTGCACCGCCGCCGATGTAAAGCATTTCGCGCCGGGTATCCTTGATGAAAAATTCGCCGTAAGGACCGGAAATCATTACCTTGTCACCCGGTTTGCGTGAGAAAATATACGATGAGCATACGCCGCAGGGCACGTTTGCCCAGTTGCCTTTTGCCCTGTCCCAAGGCGGGGTGGCGATACGGATGTTCAGCATCACGATATTGCCTTCTGCGGGGTGATTCGCCATTGAGTAGGCGCGGTAAGTCTCTTCGGTGTTGGTCATCTTCAAATCCCAGAGTTTGAATTTATCCCATTCCGCATGGAAACGCTCTTCCACGTCGATGTCCTTAAATTCCATGCTGTATTTCGGCACGTCAATCTGGATATATCCGCCCGAGCGGAAGTTGAGGGTTTCGCCTGCGGGCAGTTTCACTACAAACTCCTTGATGAACGACGCCACGTTGTGGTTTGACACCACTTCACATTCCCATTTCTTGATGCCCATCACTTCGGCGGGTATCTTTATTTTGAGGTTGTTGCGTACTTTCACCTGACAACCCAAACGCCAGTTTTGCTGTACCTGTTTGCGGGTGAAAAACCCTGTTTCGGTGGGCAGGATGGTGCCGCCGCCGTCTATCACCTGACATTTGCACATACCGCATGAGCCGCTGCCGCCACACGCCGACGGCAGAAATATCTTCTGCATGGAAAGCGTGGTCAACAATGACGACCCCGGCGAGGTTTCTATCTCCTCTTCTCCGTTGATGTCGATGGATACATTGCCCTGCGGCACCAACTTCGCTTTGGCGACTAATAATACGGCGACCAGCAACAAGATGACGAACAGGAATATCGCCATGCTCATACCGATGGTGGTCATTTGGGAAGATGCTAATAAAATCATTTCTTATCGTGCTTATGATGATATATAAAATACATTTTTACAGTTTTATGCCCATGAAACTCATGAACGAAATTGCCATCAATCCGGTGATGATGAAAGCGATACCCAGTCCTTGAAGGGGTTTGGGTATGTTGGAATAACTCGTTTTCTCGCGGATGGCGGCAATGCCGATGATGGCTAACCACCAGCCGATGCCCGAGCCGAGCGCAAAGGCGGTTGCTTCGCCAATGTTGGCGTATTCGCGCTCCTGCATGAACAGCGACGCTCCCATGATGGCGCAGTTCACGGCAATCAGCGGCAGGAAGATGCCCAGCGAGGCGTACAGGGCGGGTGAAACCTTTTCCACCACCATTTCTACCAACTGGGTGATAGAAGCAATCACGGCGATGAACATGATGAAACTCAGAAAACTGAGGTCGGTTTCGGCTAATTCGGGGCTTAACCACGCCAGAGCGCCTTCTTTCAGCACGTAGTTCTCCAACAGATAATTAAGCGGTACGGTGATGAGCAGCACGAAAGTGACTGCCAAGCCCAAGCCCATAGATGTTTTCACGGTTTTGGACACCGCCAGATAGGAACACATACCCAAGAAGTATGCAAAAATCATGTTGTCGATAAAAATCGACTTGACAAAGATGCTTAACAGATTCTCCATTTATTACAATTTGAAATTTATCATTGTTTATTTCTTTACATCTAACTCTATTTCAACGCCATTGAAGATATGTACCGGAATCGCTCCGCCTTCATACTTCGTTCCTTCATCGTATTTTCCATCGGATTGCAGGACAAAAACCACTACTCCTTCCGATGGAATGACCACCCAATATTCACGAACTCCCGCCCTTTCATAAAGGTGGAATTTATCATTCATGTCAATTTTGGACGTGGAAAGCGATTGTATTTCCACCACCATATCGGGGGCGCCGAGGCAACCCTTCTCGTCAATCTTGGACGAATCGCATACCACGCAAATATCAGGCTGCACCACCGTATGAATCAAGTGGTCGGCTTTTTCGCCGTTTTGGGGCAGGCGCACATCAAAGGGGGCTGAATATACCTCGCATTTCCCTTTATTTTCCTCAATGGCATTGAACAGGCTCACGGTAAGAAGT
>JAISKR010000263.1 GCA_031260845.1 Bacteroidales bacterium | reverse complement strand
TTCGTGCAGAAGCCTTGTCGTCCGGTCCATTGTTCGGGTCGATAATGCCTATGCAACCGGAATGTTGTGTTATCCCGTGTCCGGGGGAAAAACTGCACACAATCTTATTGCTTTCGGGAATCGGACGGGCGTCAATATAAAGCGTACCCGGATGCAAGTTGCCGAAATAAACCATCTGTCTGGTTCCGTCGGGATTCATAGTCCACAAGTGATGATAATCCACTTGACTGCGGTCAACATATTCCCAACGGGTATAAAGAATCCGTCCGTCGGGCAAGGGACAAGGCGTATTGTCCTGCTCGATATTGCCCGAAAGCGGATGAATATTGCTGCCGTCGGCGTCGCAACCGTAAAGTATTGCCACCTGTACTAACCAGCAATTCACCCAGCGGTTGGCGCGTGAGGACACAAAAACGATAGAGCCGTCGGCAATGTAAGTCGGCTCAATGTCGTCGAAATCGCCGTCGGTCAATGGATGCAATCCGCTGCCGTCTGTGTTTATTTCGTAAAGATGATAATGTTTTGAATCGCCTTTGCGGTACGAAAAAAGGATTTTGGTCGCCTCATAATTTACCTGCGGGTCGCGGATGGAACCTTTGGGGTCGTCGAGCAGAGTGGAAAGTTTTTGGGTGTTCAAGTCATACACACAGAGTTTTCCGCCCGCGTAAGGGTCGGGAATACGGTTTTCATCATCGGCATAATAACTGAAATTGGCGTACCAGTGTCCGTCGATATCGTCGGCACGCACGGCAAATACGATTTGGGAAACATCGCGCATCGCATCCTTGCGAAACGACGTCAGCAAATCCGGCTCGACAGCGCTTGCAGTGAGAATGTTGCACAAACAGATAAATATTAAAAGAATAAATTTCATTGACCTATTTCTTTTTTAAAAGTTTTGAATCCCTGTCGTGACGGGCAATAGCCAAACGTATCAATTCCGTAATCAGGTCTTTGTACGGTATTCCGGTATGTTCCCACAATTTCGGATACATACTGATGGAAGTAAACCCGGGCAAAGTATTGATTTCATTAAGCACAAACGTTCCGTCATTTCTTAACAGAAAATCTACCCTCGACATACCTTCGCAACTAATCGCCTGATATGCCTTTACTGCTATTATACGTATGGAATCGGAAATAGTTTCATTTATTTCGGCAGGAATTTTCAATTTTGCACCGTCAGCGCTTAAATACTTGGCGTCGTAGGAATAAAAATCTTTTGATGCGGTGATTTCGCCCACAACAGACGGTTTGGGATATTCATTGCCCAGCACGGCGCACTCTACCTCTTTTCCGATGACGGCTTCTTCCACCAAAATCTTGTTGTCGAACCGGAAGGCTTCCGCAACAGCCGCTTCAAACGAGGGTTTGTCCGTCACCTTGCTTACGCCTACCGACGAGCCGGCATTGGCGGGCTTTACAAAAAGCGGCAAGCCCAATTTTTCTTTTATTTCTTCGTAAGTATGCGCTGCCGGATGATGCCTGTGCAGCGTAAAAAAATCGGCGATGGGTATTCCTGCATCCCTCAACAGCCTTTTTGTGAGGTCTTTGTCCATGGCAACCGCCGAACCCAGCACGTCAGGACCTACAAAAGGAATGTCCAATGATTTCAGCACGCCCTGCAAAGTGCCATCCTCGCCAAAAGTGCCGTGAATGATGGGAAAAGCGACGTCAAAACTGCCGAGCGTTTCGTGATTTTGCGCATCCGTCATCGTGAATTTGCCTTTTTCATTTTTGAGATACACCGGCGAAGCGCCTTCAAAATACGACCTTTTCGTCAAATCTACTTCGGCATTGGCATAATCAGCGTGGTAATACCACCGGTTGTTCTTGTCAACCCCCAACAACACAGGCTCGTAAACAGCCGTGTCCACAGCATGATAGATATTGGTGGCAGAGATTAACGAAACCTCGTGTTCGGCTGATTTACCGCCAAAAATGATAGCAACCTTTAATTTCATCGAATGAAAATTTCTGCAAAAATAATAAACTTTTCGTATTTTTGTCAAAATTTTTTGAATGAAAATTCTTTCTCATGCCTTGAAAGTGTTGCTTGTCCTGATGGTTTGTTCCTGCGAAGAGTTTTGCGAGGAATCCACGCGGACAGCGATGGTTATCAAGTTTTACTCGGCTGAAACCAATTTGGAAACCACGCTTGCCGGCGTTTCCATTCGGGGTGTGGGCGCTGTCAACGCCAAAGGCGCAGACAGTACGCTGTATCGCAACGCCAGCCTTCAAACGGCGCTGTGTCCGCTCAATCCGGGCGCTGATACTACCGCCTACCTCATATCCATCGGCGAAGAAACAGACACCCTTACCTTCTTTTACAAGACCAATCCTGCTTTCATATCGTCTGAATGCGGTTGTGTCGCCTTTGCGGAAATCACTGATATAAAGCAAACTACCAATCTTAATTTCAGGATTGTAAACTTCAATCCGAGTGTCGGACAAGTCAGTTATCGTAATAATGTTGTCAATGCGGAAAATATCAGGATTTATCATTAGCGCATTGCTGCTGTTGCCTGTGTGGTGCAGCGCTCAGGACACTACCCGCTATCCTATCAACGATATGAAGGGCGTCAGGGTGGGCATTGACTTGTCCAAATTAGCGCTGCCGGTCATTTACAGCGGTAGAAAAGGCTTTGAAGTCAGCGTTGACGCGCATATCAAGAAAAACTTCTTTGCTATTGCCGAAGGTGGCTGGCTGAACGTTGACCTGAAAAACGACACGGCTTTTCATTACAAGTCAAACGGCTATTACGGGAAATTTGGCATTGACTACAATCTGTTAAAGTCCCGCCGCCCGTACAGCAACGACTTGTTATACGCCGGCGTTCGCTATGGTATGTCGTTTTTTTCGCACGAAGCGGATGATATAACCATCCCTTCGCAATATTGGCCCGCTGTGCCCGGACAAAGCATTCCCGGTGCCGACTTGACTGCGCACTGGATAGAGTTGGTGATGGGCGTGAAAGCCGAAGTGCTGAAAAACTTTTATCTTGGTGTGTCGTTCAGAGGGAAATTCCTGATAGCGAAGCCCAAAGACACGTCAAATCCCTATCAGATACCGGGTTTCGGCAAGGGAACAAGTAACTTTGTGATAGGAATGAATTACTATGTTTCGTACAATATTCATTTTTAGATAATTAAAATAATGGAAGCAAAACTTTTTTTGGATTTTTTGAATGAACGGCAAAGTGTTCGGGCGTATTCGGATGCGCCGGTAGAAACGGAAAAATTGGAACGCTGCCTCGAAGCGGCGCGTATTTCGCCGTCGGCGTGTAATGCCCAGCCTTGGAAGTTCGTTGTGGTGGACAATCCCGAACTGAAAGACCAAATAGCCGGTCACACTACGGCAGGGCGCTTAGTGCCGATGAACCATTTTACGCGACAAGCGCCGATATTGGTGATAGTTGTTCGCGAAAATCCCAATTTGACCTCTAAAATAGGCTCTGTCATCAAAGACAAGCCCTATACGCTCATGGACATAGGCATGGCAGCCTTGCAATTCTGCTTGCAGGCAACCGCCGAAGGCTTGGGCACCTGCATCATGGGCTGGTTCAACGAGAAAAAAGTGAAGGAACTGCTGCATATTCCGAAAAGCAAACGCGCCGAACTCATCATCACGCTTGGCTACGCAGCGGATGGCTATCCTTTGCGTTCCAAAATACGCAAAAAGACAGCGGAAATTTCTTCCTACAACCAATATAGTTGAAAATGAAACTCACGCTGGTACAATACAGCCCCAAATGGGAAGATGCGCCGTTCAATCTCGACCGTGCAGGCGGGATGCTGCAATCATCGGGCGCCACCGATATGATTGTACTTCCTGAAATGTGGGCAACCGGTTTCAGCATGAATGTGGAACGTATTTCAGCCTTCGCCGATGATACGCTTTCGTGGATGCGGCAATTGGCGGCGCACACGTCGGCATTGGTGACAGGTTCCGTTGCTGTCGGGGACGGCAGCCGGTACTTCAACCGGCAGTATTGGGTTTTTCCAAACGGCGATACCGGACATTACGACAAGCGCCATTTGTTCAGTATGTCCGACGAAGCGCAGTTTTTCCATGCAGGCGGGCAAAGTTGCCGATTCGTGTGGAAAGGCTGGAACGTGCGCCCCGTGATATGTTACGACCTGCGCTTTCCTGTATGGTGCCGCAACACAAAGACGCAGCCTTACGATTTGCTGCTGTGTTCCGCAAGTTGGCCTACTGT
>JAISKR010000112.1 GCA_031260845.1 Bacteroidales bacterium | reverse complement strand
AAATTAACCTACGAAACTTTCGTAGATCTACGAAAGTTTCGTAGGTCTGCGCTTACTCTTTCGCCGGCTTAGGCAGCAGCGGCGGTTTGCTTTGTGATTTGGCTTTTTTCTGGATTTCTATTTGCTTCACAAAGAGCATCGGCGATACGCACGATACCGGAATGTTTCCCGATTCGGCGCCGCACGTGCCGTTGAACACGCCATATTGATCGCCGGTCTGCTCTATTTGCGAAAACATGGCAAGGGGTGTGCCTACCAAGTCCACGCCGCGCACCAACTCATCCGGTCGGTCGTCGGCATACACGCGATATACTTCCGTTGGCGTCACGTTAAACGCATTGGGCGTGTAGCGTCCGGTTTGCGTAAAGCCGCCGGTGACGGATGCGAAATAATATCCAAACTCTTTCGACTGTCGTTGCAATTCCTCTTTCAATGCCTTCCGCAATTCCTTTTCGCTCTTGGGTTGTGCTGTTTCGATGATGAGGTTTGATTGGCGGGTGACGGGATTGTAGCCGGGCGCTGCCCGTCCGTGTCCGTTAGATGCGGGAAAGCCCTCTATCGGCACACGCGACATTAGGAAATGTTGAAGGATGCCGTTCTTCACCAGCATCACCTTTTCGCCTTTCACGCCCTCGTCGTCAAAGCGAAACGAGCCGTTCAACTCAGTGCCCTTGTATTTCGTGATGGCAGGATCCATATACACCGTCAGAAATGGGGGAAGTACCGCCTCGCCTATCTTCTTTTTGAACGTTTGTCCGTCGGATTCGAGCCTCATACGCTGTCCTTCCGTTCGATGCCCGAAAATTTCGTGAAAAAACACCCCGGCAGCCTCTGCCGACAGCAAAGCCGGTCCCGAAAAGGCGTCCACCACCGGCGCCTGCTTCATTTTTTCCAATTTGGCGATCATCAATGCAGCCTGCGCCAGCACTTCCCTGTCAGACGGCAAATGTCCGACAGTGAGCGCAAACCACGAATGTTGCAGCGGCAAATCCATTCCATCGTCCGCCTTCACCGTTGCGCCGATGGTCAGGTGGATATACACCTGATTGTGCGCCACTTCCGTACCCTCTGACGAGAGATAATACTTCCGCACAGTCTGTACGCTGATATTCGCCCATCCGTCAATAATATCCGCCGATTTTTCAAAAGGTTCCGAATATCGGCAAAGTTTTTTTTCCCATTCTGCACGGTTAAAACGAAGATAATCATCCTTCAACTCAGGCTCAAAATACTTTACAGGCTGCTGAGGCGTGTAATCGTCCGATGAATCTTCCTCTTTCACCTTCACGGCAAGGTTGGATTTTGCTTTTTCGTAGCGTTCCACTGCATTTTTGTACGTTTGGTCGGTCATCCACCAAATCGTTTGGCTGATAGCCTCAGGCGAGTCATCCACAGGGATATACGACGGCTCGGTGCGGTTCATTGCCGATGTTTCGCGTATCTGGTGGTAATTGTCCATCCGGTAACTGCCGATGCGCACCATAGGCGTAAAAATGCGATGATGCGACGTGCGCGAATAAATCAGGCTGCCTAATGACGCCCGCACGGTGGCGGATTTCGTTTCATCCACCCTGAAACTGATAAAATAGGGACGGTCGGACGAATCGCTGATTGCCTGAAATTCAGTCATTTCACGGTTCAGTTCCGTTCTCAGAATATTCAAAAGAGGGTCCTGTGCGGAAATGCCGAGGGGGAACAGGGCGCAGAGAAAAAAAATGTGCCGGAAAAATATTTTTTTTGATAATATCAACATTATATCTATATTTGCTTCGTAATTTAAAGCAGCAAATATACAAATATCCTTTGACAAACTCAAAAAACAATTCCAAATGAAATTCATTTTTCACTGTATGATTGGGCTATGTTTGTTCCCTGCGTGGGGATACGCCCAGTTGTCCGATATATATGCGTCTGAGCCTGAATGGTATCACGATTACGACGTCAAGTTTTACAAAATTGATATTGAGGCGGATAATCTTTCGACGACAGTTCGCGGATATGTGGAAATTCTCGCAGAAGTGCAGAAAAACGGATTGAACGAGTTCACTTTGGACGCCAGTGACTGCATACAGGTAGAATCCATCATGGTGAATGGCACACAGACGACATTTCGCAAGGAAAATAAATGTTTGTATGCAAAATTTCCTTTGAAAAAAGGTGAAACATACCAAGTTGTTGTCCATTATACAACCATACCGCCGAATAGCAACAGTTTCTTTTCAGGAATCAGCAACCAAACAGACAATTGGTATCCGGCAGTCACATGGACGCTTTCGGAACCGGAAAATGCCGTGGAATGGTTTCCTTGCAAGCAGTATTTGCAGGACAAAGCAGACTCGGCATATATCTTTGTCACGGTGCCGAAGCATTTAAAGGCAGGCGCCCCGGGTGTGCTTTCCAATATCAGGGAAATGCCAAATGACAAACTGCGTTACGAGTGGAAAACGCGCTATCCACTTGCTTTTTATCTGCTGTCCTTTGCTGTGTCCGACTATCAGGAATACCTCACATACTCGCATCCGAAAGGAATAGACCATCCTGTGCTCATTCAGAATTACATTTATAACAGCCCGGGCTATCTCGAACGGAACAAAGCCGTCATTGACACTACCGGCAGGCTGATTGAGATGTTTTCGGATTTGTATATCCCCTATCCATACGCAGAAGAGAAGTACGGGCATTGCGTAGCGCCGATGGGCGGCGGAATGGAACACCAAACGATGACCACTCTTTCCGAATTTTCAACCTCGTTGGTGGCTCATGAACTGTCGCACCAGTGGTTTGGCGACTTGGTGACCTGCGCTACTTGGCAGGACATTTGGATTAATGAGGGTTTCGCGAGTTACAGCGAATACTTGACCTTAGAACAACTTGATACCAAGGCAGAAACGCTGGACTGGCTGCAAGACGCCCATCGAATGGCGCTTTGGGAAAGGCGAGGCTCGGTGTTTGTGCCGAAGAAATCAATCAACGACACGTGGCGTGTTTTCAGTATGAACCTGAGTTACAAGAAAGGCGCCATATTGGTGCATCAAATCCGGCTCATCATCAACGACGACCGGAAGTTTTTTGACGTATTGCGCGGTTTCCTCAGAAAATACAGTTTTTCAACTGCCACCGCAATGGATTTCAAGCGATTTACGGAAGAACAAACCGGCATTGACTTTACGCAATTCTTCAACCAGTGGTATTTCGGCGAAGGATTTCCTGTTTTCGACATTGCCGCCCAATCCGCCAACGGACAATTGACATTATGGGTTGAGCACGAAGGCTCATCGCCTGCTACGCCGCTATTTACCGTTGATTTGGATTTGAAACTGCTGAAAACAAACGGTACGGATACAGTGGTTCGGCTTCCCATCCGCACCAACAGCGATAAATTTGTGCTGAACATACCCAACGTCAGCGATTTTCTTGTTGACCCTGAGTATCACCTGTTGAAAGAGGTAAGCAGCGCCGATTTTGTAAAAGATTTCCCAACGGATGACCATTTTGTACGATGCAACACACACCTTACTTACAGGCAGGATTTGACGGTCAATTTTTCAGAACCGCCCGCCCGCAACTGCCGTCTGAAACTGACGAATGCGCAGGGCGACAAGGTTTTTGTCCAAGTTTCCGCCAACCGGAAAACGTCCGTAGTCATACCTGCCGACAGTTTGCCCAACGGAACGTACCTGCTTTATGTCCACAACGGGAAAGCACAATACGTTCGAAGAATAGTAAAAAAGATGTTTTGAATAGCATAGTGAAACAATAGTTATACATTGTTATACATTGTTATACATTGTCCGTTTTTCTATACTAAAACATTGCCCTTATCAATTTGTCCGGTTCGATAGGATAGCGTTCTGTCGTGGGCGTCGCTGTTAATTTATTGTGTATGGCGTCTTCTTGATGAGGGGTGTTGAGCAATTTTTGTTCCAACGCAGTCCAAGCGTTTCCGCTGAGGTTGTCTGAAAAGTGTATCTCGCGCAGGATGCCGTTTTGCACTTTCATACTGACCGTATCTCCGGCGGCATTGATGGCGTTTTTCATCTCGTATTGCGGCGATTGTCCGAAATTCCATTCCCATGTCATGTATTTTTCGTTGCGCAGATGTTCAATAGATTGCAGGTCTGCCTGAGAATAGTTGTATTCGCGGGCGTTTGGCAAATGCTTCATCATATACCGGAACACCTGTGCGCGAAATGTTGCCATGTCCATCGGCGCCGACAGATGCAGACTGATGTTTGTCACCTGACTGCGCACGGATTGGATAGCCTTATCCTTAAATTTGCCTGTCGGCACGCGCAACGCCTCTTCCACGGCGGTCAAACCGGCTGAAAACAGCAACGTTCCGTGATGCAGTATTCGCTTATTGGTTACATGGTCGGCAGTGCCCGAAATCTTTTTCCCGCCCAACAGCAGTTCATTCCGCTTGCCTGCTTCTGCCTGTATCCCGAATGTCCGCAACATGGCAATGATGACCGTTTGATACTTCGTAAAATCAACCGATTCAGCATTTTTTCGGTTATCAATGAACGAAAAATTGAGGTTTCCTGCGTCGTGATACACCGTTCCGCCGCCGGACAAGCGCCTGATCACTTTGATGTCGTGTTGTTTGATGTACGGATAGTTGATTTCCGCCAAGGCATTCTGATGACGCCCCACTATCACTGCCGGTTCGTTGCACCAAAGCAGAAAACAAGGCTCCGCTACGTGGCGAAACAGATATTCCTCCGCAGCAAGATTGAAGAAAGGGTCGGTGGGAAAAGCGTT